>DATGNN010000001.1:0-4660 GCA_035306725.1 Chitinispirillaceae bacterium
CTGATCCTGCCAAAGAGAACGGCCCACTGTCAGAGGGAAACTGGGTGGTTTTGCAGGATGCAAGAGACCAGAATCCGGATGAAAACTGGTGGAAGAATCTCACTGGCAAAAAAGATCCTGTGATATGGGCAGATAAAAACAAGGTGGAACTTGTTCCATTTACAGAAACAGATACACAAGGAAGATTGGAAAAGTTTTATGTTTTTGGCGGTGAAGGTGACAACAGTAGTTTACGTGGAATTAATCTGGCTGGAGATATTGATGATTTTGTGGATAAGTTTCAGAAAAGTGGAAAGAATTTGGTACTTTTGGTGAAACATGTTGATTTAAATATTAATAATGATGTTTTATATGGTGGTTTTATACTTAAAATAGGAGACAATGACAAAGAGAATATTTGGGGTGGTAAAATTAGTAAAGAAAATGGTACATTTATTGCCGATCTTCAAAAAGATTTAGTTACTTTGGGATACTGGATTAGCGATGCCGATCTTACAAATGGAATGTTATGCAATGGGATTATTGATATCAAAACTAAAGGAGCAATAACAACTTTTCAACGGGAAAACAATATTTTAGAAACAGGTATTTTAGATTTAACTACTTCAAATAAAATAAAAGAATGTCTCTCAAACCCAAATTGGAAACGACCTGCAAATAGAACTGAAAAATATGGTGACTTTTTTCAATTGCCGCCATCACCCTATTATAAAAGATATTTTCCAACATACGATACAAATGGTGTAATTATCGATAACTGGGGTACAAAAAACACAATTAATATGATACTTAACTGTGCATCAAAATGGTCTTTAAAAGGAATGGAATATTTTTTAGTTGGAGATATTTCTCTGTACAATGGTGGAGAATTCAGACCTCATTCCAGTCATCGCGATGGAAATAGTGTTGATATTGACAGTTCGATTTATTGCAGTATAGACAAACCGACCTTTAACAAACAAACCAGTTTAGCTCTTGCCAAACTATTTGTACAATATGGTGCAAAAAGAATTCTTTTTAACTGTAAATATGTGATAGATAATTGTAATCAAGTTTTTTCATGTATCGGGCACCATAATCACTTTCATATTGATTGCAAAGATATACAAGGTACAAACCAGGAAAAATATGAATGTAATAAATGTGCATTATACTCTACATGTGATTACCAAAACAAGAGATGAATAATATGAAATGTTTTTTAAATTTTATTTTGTTAATATTTTTATCATTTTCATGTAAAGCCGAATTGAAATACCCACAACTTATTCCCACAGATCAAAGTAATATTGATCCGTCTTTTAAAATATTTAAAAATAAACTTGCTAAAGCTGTTGAATTACGAGACTCAAGTTTTATTCTCAATCATTTATCAAATAATGTTATGGTAGGTTTTGATGCTGAAAGTATGGGAATTGACGCATTTCGAAGAGAATGGCAGATAGGTAATTATAATTCAAAGCTTTGGATTGTACTATCTGATCTTCTTAAATATGGATGTATCCTAGAGAAAATAAACTCAACGAATCAATTTATTTGTCCTTATATACACGCGCTTTTTCCAGATACTATAGATCCAGCAATGCATATTGTTTTGTTACACAGCAACGTACCCATTTACAAAGGCCCTTCAGAAAAAACCGATATTATTTTGCAACTCGACTATGCTATTCTAAAAGTTATTGCTTGGAAACCTGAAGGATGGATCAAAATCACATTACCCTTTAACAATTCTCAAACTGGTTTTGTTCTGGAATCTAAATGCTACACAGCTTATGATTACCGGATATATTTTGAAAAATTTGATAACTCATGGAAAATTAGTAACTTACTTGGAGGTGACTAATAAAAGCTTTAAATTCGAAATACTTCTGACTTAATAAATGGTTCACATGCAAATACGACTTTGCGCCTCTAAGCCAAATGAAATCTGATTCAATTTAAAAAGAAATAAACAAATAACATAAACCTTAATTTAAATTAATGATTAATCAATACTACATTATATCAAAAGTTAATTTTTTAAATATTAAATTCTGAAAAGGATATTTTTCACAATATGAAAAATAAAATAACTCTCCTCCTTTCTTTTCTCCTTGTCACAACTTCCTCATTACAATCCGCCATGCCAACAGAAAAGCACCTCTCCCTTCTTAAACTTGGACTTCTGGTTCTTCAGGGAGAACAGGAAGGTGTTTACGAAAAAGGGGATTATGTCGTGGTGGACAATGTTATCATACCCCAGGGCGACACAATGACAATACTCGGCGGCTCAAGAATCCATTTCTGCAAGGGAAGAATCATAAGGGTAAGAGGTACGCTTATCTGTGATGGCGACAAGGATAATCCGGTTACCATCGTTGATGCTCCGTTTAAAGTTGGTAAACTTTCACTCATAGATTCCATACTTACAGGCGGTGCCGCGTGTATAAACCTTTACAGCAACGGTTCACTCAAATTGAGAAACACACAGATCAAAGATACTACCCTGTCCCTGATATCAGAAAGAAACTTCGATTCCATAACTTTCGACAGTACCGTTTTTGCGTCAAAATCCAACAGCAATATCACTATTGGAGATTCAACTGTCACACTCCCCTGCTCCAAACCAGTTTCTTTCAATATCAAAACAGGTGAATATCCATTTGTTCCAGAAGAACCCAAACCGGTCCTGATACCAGAAATATCTACTGATAATAAAACAGAAAAAATAAAAAGAAAATGGATCTGGCCTGCAAGAATACTTTCTTTTGCGTTAACAGGCGCGGGCGCGGCAGCCTGGTACCATTACAATGGTGAAATGGAAAGATACGCCGATCTTTACTATAAGTCAAAAGATCCTCAAACTGTTTCCCGCTACCACAAGAAAAATCATGACGCGTCAAGGCTCAGAAACCTGGGTATAGCTGCCGCGGTAACAGGCACTACCTCCTTCAGTATAACTTTTTTTATTAGAGGAGCACACAAATGATAAAACATTATTTTTTACCGGCTCTGACTTGTGTTGTTTTCCTTTTTACATGTAATCAACCTCTTGATAATGACAGTATCTTTGATCCCGAATATGACGGAAATTATGATCTGTCAGTTACTTCACCGCAGTTTGACACCCTTCTAACCGAAACCCCCTATATATTTACCTTTACAACCGGCCTGGACGCATTTGAATCGGTCAAGCTTGTTCACCCCGATACAAATACTGTAAAAATATCCTCATCCGACAGTTCGATCAAGGCAGTATTCAAGGCACCTTTCAGCGGGAATCTGATTTTTGAGGGTTTGCGGCCAAACAGAAAAACTGTCCGCGATTCATTCGCGGTTGTTGTAATATACGATACAGATGCCAAAGAAGCCCCGCAGGTCTATTTCAGTGAAAAAACCTACGATGTTTCCCGCGGAGACTCAACCACATTCATTGCGGCAGACTCAAACGGAACAGCAGTAAACTATATATGGCAATTCGGTTCACAAGAACCGGAAACAACCACTGTCGGATCAATAACAAAACTGTTTTCATCAAGCGATACACTCACGGCAACACTTTACGCGACAGACCGGTTCGGAAGAAACAGTGATACCGACAGTGTCGAGGTCATTGTACAGCCGTTTGAATACAAGGTAACTTTAAAAGCAGAGGATACAATAAGGGCAGGTTTTGAAACTGTTTTTAGCTGTGGTGTAAATGATTCATCAAAGCTGAATAAATCAGGTGGTAAATACTACTGGAGCATAGCTGCCGGAGCAGACACATTCGACACGAGCGGTACCGGTCTTGATAAAATCAAATGGACTGCGCACGACAGCTCGTTTTTTTATGTCAGTGTATACGTGGAGGACACTCTTGGAAGGAAATCCTCAAAAGTTCAAAAACCGGTAACAATACGGCTTTTCAGGCCAGTACTTACTTTTGATAATGATGATACTCTCTTTGCGCGCACAGGTGTGGAAACAACTTTATCCGTTACAGTTTACGATACAGATCCATTGGGCGGTAAAATTGATTCTCTGTTTTTTGATCTTGACAGTGATGGCGTGTATGAAAAGAGAACAAAAGAGAGTTCGTTTACTGTTACCTTTTTCAGCGGCGGGATCAAACATGTAACCGCTTATGCTACAGACAAAGACGGATTCCGGTCTTTGACCGATACGCTTGTAGTCAAGGTCAGCTCCGACAGGCCTTATTTTACGCAGGGCACAAAAAACACAACGGTTTTTGTAAACAGTTCACTGCTTTTACAGGTTAACGCACACCCCGGAGAGAGTGACGTAGCAATAGATTCCTATTTATGGACAATTAAAGGAGCTCAGACACTGTCAAAAACCACCAAAACCGATACTCTCAGGGTACAGTTTACCAAACCCGGAGTTGATACCATAACAGTAAGCTGTAAAGACAAGGACGGAATAGAAAGTATTTCTGAAGACACAATCATTGTCACAACAGACCCGGGCAAACCGCAAGTAAGGGGTTTTTCTCCCAATACAGTCTGGATATTTGACACAACCACATACACGGTATCCGCTTTTGACACAAATGGTACAGTTGAAAAGTATTTGATTTCCTGGGAAGAAGACAGCGCGGCTATAACGTACAGCGATTCTGTGGTTGAGCACAGCTACTCAAGCGCGGGGCTTAAAACAGTAACCGTTACTGTAAAAG
>DATGNN010000002.1:0-2603 GCA_035306725.1 Chitinispirillaceae bacterium
AACAACAGACTGGACAACCTGGTTGTCAAAAGATATTACACTTACCTTTTCCCTGGGGTATAATACCATTACCCTGATTTCAACAGATGACCAGGGGGGCCCAAATATCGATAAAATCGTACTCGATCAGGGCACCAATACCCTGTTGCATACTTCAAAAGAACCGGGCAAAAGTTTACATTTCAATTATTCTGGTAAGGTTCTCTGTATACAGGCTGCGACCTCAAATATGGTGAATGTATGTATTTTCTCTTTGAATGGTAAAATCGTGTTCTCAAAAAATTTTAATAACATTTCTGGTACTGGAAAAATTGAATTACCTTTAAACAGATTCAGAAATGGCATTTATCTTATTAGAGCAGAATCTGACGGATATGTAAAAACAGGACACATGAATTTATTGTAATATTTTTACTGCAGATAACATACTACATCACGTAAGTATATATTTCAAGTCACAAATACAGCGAAACAGACAAAAAAAAACGATTTTTAGATCTTGACATTTATAATTTCACTGAGCCCATAAACCGACATTTGGAACAAAACACGAATGTTCATGTACGTATCGAATTGAATGAATTCAGGTAATGGTGGTAGTACGCGAACAGAACTGTGCTCCGCTTATCAATCCAATTATCGACAAGAACATTACCGCCGGGAGTACCTTAAGGTTTACGGTTAATGCTACCGATCCGGATGAAGATGGTACGATACCAATACTCTCGGTTGACTATAGCCTTGCAGGATACGCTTTTTCAGTCAACGGAAACGGTAATGCGACTTTTATCTGGAGAGAAACATCAACACCCGGATCGTATAATGTAACATTCCTTGCAAGTGATGGTTTTCTCACTGACACAGAAACAGTAAACATAGCAGTGAGCCAGACAGGTACGCTCAATATTACGGCAACACCCGAGATGCAGCAGTTTATGCAATGCCGGCATCCGGTGCTTACGGTATAAACCTTGGTACCGGAAATGCAACCTGGAGCAGCGGCCCCGGAACACACCTCTTCAGAGCTGATGCTTCAGGATATCGTTCGGAGCTTTTCACCGGAACAATAACTGCCAATGAGACCGACTCAATTGAGATCACGCTTAAAAAAGCGATCCCGCTGATGATCACACCGCCCGAAATAATAAAGGTTGGTTCTGGAGACAAAAATCAGATCAAGGGGTCTATTGCTTTTGTCGATTTTGATGGAGATGGTATTCAGGATCTTTCGGTTGCACAAGGAAAACAGTTCTCGATATACATGGGCAGTGACAGTACCGTTGGAATGACCTACCGTGTGCCGGCAGTAACGATTTCCTTACCATCAAATCTTGATTCAATTGTTGCACACACCTGCAGAGCGACTGGGACAATGACGGAAAGTATGAGTGCATTATCACCCTTAAAAGCGGAACTATTAATGTAGCCGAATTGAATAATGAGGAACTGACACCTGGAAGAGTACTGCTGAACCGCAGTGGTGAAAAACTCTTTGAAAAGGTGATTGATATTAACAGGGATCATCGAAAAGACCTCTGTGTATATTCGGAACAGAAGGGACTGATGATCTATAGGAACATCGGAACTGATGCAGTTGTGATGCTGGATAATCCCGAAATGATTGTTAACGAAAATGGTGCCGGTATAACAGGCCTGAAGTGCTGTCCGATGATTTGGGATCTGGATTGTGATGGATGGCGTGATCTTTTTGTTGTCAGAACCGAAGCCTTCATGCAGCAGTATATGAGTAATGGTGATAGTACCATGCTGCCCCTTTCTGCAGCTGAAGACTTAAATGGTGGCGGCAAAAGGGTTGATGATGCTATGGATGCAGCACTGCTCCTGTTGCCGAATCGAATACCGAAAATGGTACTGCTCAGAGAAGGCAAACTCTATGCGTACGCAATGCGGCTTGCGGGGGATGTAACTGGTGATGGAGTAGTGAATATTGCTGATATATCCAATATCGCAAAAGTATGGGAACTTACCCAGGAAGATAATGAATGGAACCCACTGTTTAACCTCGAACTCTCTAAGCAGGGAGATAATGAGGTTATTGACATAAAGGATATAAGTAAAACTGCCAAAAACTGGGAAATGGAAGAGTAAACTGAAATACCATATTAATCTTTTACTCATTCGGAAAAGTAAATTGAAATATTAACAATTCAGGAATTTTATTGGCATGAAATGGGAACTTGAATTAACTGAACTATGAAACGTAATAATCATGCCCGACGGCAAATATTACTCAGATTATCCCTACAAACCCCGAAGCCACTCAGGAGTCAAATTAACCTCACCTTTTATAGCAGAGTCAATCAAATTGAGGGTCTTCTGTTTGTCGCGCGGAAGTCTTGCTCGCAAAGGGAGATAGTTTGAAGCATGATTTGCGTAAAAATAACCAAGATTAAGTTCTGTATGCTGAAGCATAACACGAAGTTCCTTTAAAGTCTCTTCCGGACTGAGCAGGTCAAATTCGCCTTTGTTTATTTGTGCGCACAACTCCGTATTCTCAATTGGCATAAGACTTAGTACTCCAACATATTGAGGATTCATTCTTGTGAGTGCGATACCGGTTTTTTCGGCATGTATCAGCGAAC
>DATGNN010000003.1:0-3109 GCA_035306725.1 Chitinispirillaceae bacterium
ATTTCTTTGATTCAGGAATATATTAAATTATACCATAAAAGTAATGATACTAAAATTAGAGCCCAGATTGGTAAGGCTTTTGACTTTGCCGAAAATAGATATACTAATGAAGTTTTTCCTTTAGAAATGTACAGAATCATTGGTACGGAATATTATGTCAAAAAAAATTACATAAAATATCTTGAATACAATTATAAACTGATTACTCAATGCGTGGAAGGAAAAGATGATTATATAATTCATTCATCTTATTACAGTATCGGACTGGTCAAAACCTATCTGGAAGATTACAAGCAGGCAATGGACGATTTTACCCGGTCTGCTGATTATTTTGAAAAACATACAAGTGATTATAACTATCTTATGGGGTATGTCAATTCCAAACGCTATCAGGCAATTTGTGCTTTTTATTTAGGCAACTATGAGCTGTCTGAACAATACCTGAATGAAGGCTATCAGATACTCGACAAACTCAAACCTGATGATTTATATTATGACAAGGCATATTATGATTTGGTTAAAGGGATAACACTGTATGCATCAGGTAAATATTCTGAAAGTGAGCAGTTGCTACACAACGCTTTGGAACCCATCAGGAAAAACGAAGATTTTGCAAACGAGGGGTTGATATACAAATATTTAGCACTCAATTCTGCCCAACACAATGACTTTGAAATGGCTCTTCAGTACAATCTAAAAGTAGATGATTTATTCAATAACCACCACTATTCAAGTCTTCAACTGGCAACAGTATATAGCTCTATTATAGATTATTACAAAAATAAAGACAACTTAAAACAACAACTTGCCTATACTAATCAACACCTGGCTGTAATTAATTTCCTGCGAAGAGAAAATAAATATATTCAAACGTTGATACATCGCACTTTCGACACTTATGCGTTAGAAAAAGAGAAAAACAGGTTAGAAAACGAACTAAGGGCGAAACGAGAAAATCTGTTTTTGTCTTCGTTTACAGGTATTCTTATAGTTTCAACACTTTGTTTTTTGGCTATAAAATATTACCGAAAAAATAAGCAACAATCAGTAACTGTGGAATCCCAGAAAACTATACCGCAGAAAAAGGATATCTCTCCTTCTGTCATTGAGGAAATCAAAACTAAATTAGATGAATTTGAATACAAACAAGGTTTTCTGAAAGAGAAAATAAATATAGACAAGCTTGCCAAACAGCTCGGCACTAACCGTACATACCTGACTGCTTGTATCCATCAGCACAAAGGAATGATGTTTAACGATTATCTCAACAACCTGAGAATTGAACATCTATTAATCAAATGGGAAAAGGAACCGGAATGGAGGAATTATAAGTTCTCTGAAATTGCCAGGCAATTAGGTTTTACAAACTCCCGAAGTTTTTCCATTGCTTTTAATAAACATCAAAATCAATCCCCATCACAGTATTTACATCAGTTGAATAAAGAAGAAGAAACAATATTAGTATCTAAGTAAGGATTAAACCCATTCAAGATGACGACACATCATCTTCTATCTACCTCATTTTCAAACTCTTTCAAGCACGTTATCAAATATTCCACATCAGATAAGGTAACAGCATTATAGAGTGATACTCGATAACCACCAACATAACGATGCCCTTGAATTCCGGTAATGTTTTTGTTTTCAATAAACCGGTCAAACTGAGTTGATAGATTTTCATCTACTAAACGAAAACATACATTCATTAAAGAGCGGTCTTGCTTTTGAGCCGTACCAAAAAACAGATAATTATTATCAATTTCCTGATAAAGCATGGTTGCTTTTTGTCTGTTAATTTTTTCCATTGCCTCTACTCCGCCCTGCTGTATTAACCATTGCAGATTCAGCCATGTAAGATATACAGCAAAAACCGGCGGAGTGTGATACAAGCCATTGTGCTGAAAATGCTGTTTATAGCTAAGAACATTAGGAATATTAACGTTTTCAGACAACAAACTTTCATGAATAATCACTACCGACAACCCCGAAGTGCTGATATTCTTCTGAGCTCCGGCATAAATCAATCCAAACTGACTGAAATCGAGCTTTCGGGAAAAGATATCGGAACTCATATCGCAAACCAAAGGTGCATTCGTGTCAGGAAAATTATTCATTTGTGTGCCGTAAATCGTATTGTTGCTAGTACAATGCAGATAATCCATTTGTTCCGGCAAATGATATCCTTGAGGAATATAACTGTAATTTTTATCTTCACTTGAGGCTACAATTTTTACCTGCCCTACTTTCCGGGCTTCATTAATCGCTTTTTGAGCCCACACTCCGGTGTCTATATATCCAGCCTGGGTTTTCAGAAGATTCAAAGGTACCCTAGCAAATTCCATACTGGCACTTCCTTGCAGAAAAAGCACCTGGTAACCTTTATTTTCAAGCGAAAGCAGTTCGAGCACCCATTTGTTACAATCTGCTAAAATGGATAAAAAAGCATCACTACGGTGTGAGATTTCCAAAATAGACAAACCGGTATCATTGAAGTTTTCCAATGCTTCGGCAGCCTTTTGATAAACTTCCGGGCTAAGAGGAGCCGGACCTGCACAATAATTATATTTTTTCATCATAAAAAAAATCGACCCGAAGACCGATTTGATTTTAAAAATTGGTTGTGATATTTAAGGTAAATCCATTGGCCTCAGGAACTTCTCTACAAACTCCACCGACGCATATCAATCCGCCTCGCTGACGGCCATAACTTCCCGCTATTCGGGTACGACCTTTAGTGTAGCTGAGTCCGTAAGTAAAATAATGAATTCGCTTACTGTTTTTATCGTTTCCGTAGTTGTAAATATCAAAGGCAAAAAACGACCAATTGCTGTTGGGTGCATATTCCAGAGTAGCACCTGCCCAGTTCTTGTGATAGGCATCTGCCCACTGATGTTGCAGTTCTAACCGAAGAGAGCTGGTCGGTTTAAGAAAATATAATCCTTCAACCGCAGCAGTATTTGCTTTTACAAATCCGTTATTTTTTTCTTCGAGATAACCTTGGTTGTAATATTGGTTAACATACATAAAAATGGAAGTAAAACGCTCAGACCATTTTCTGCGGTATTCCAAACCTAAATCAGTATAATATTTCTGTCCGTCGTTAAAGAAA
>DATGNN010000004.1:0-7628 GCA_035306725.1 Chitinispirillaceae bacterium
ATGGTTCATCCTTGAATGAATCGGATATCCCGGATCTTATGTTTTATGTATGGCTCAAAGATCCTTTGGACGCATCAAAATTCATCAAGATCGATAGCATTTTAATCGGCATCGAGCATTTACAAAGTGCAGGTGATTCAATTGCAATTTTTACAACTTATAACAACAATGATATCACTTCCAGACATTTTTTCAGTATAAAAACTACAAACGATTCACTTTCATCTTACCTCTCAGACAGAGCTGACCTGATTAATTTCCCCGAAACTGTTAACCAGAAAGTAAGGGTTATTGTAACAGGTCCTGCTCCGCGGGAAGTAATTCCGGTACCTAATCCTACATTTCCTACAGTCAGACGTGTTCCCGCAGGCCAATTTAAAGCCATTCACGAGCCGAATGCAAGAGATTGGGTCAAACGAGATAATGCAGGTACTGTAATAACTTTTCCAATACTTATACCAGAGCAGGGGCCACAAAGAGATGTAAAACTTCGATGTGTTGTAAAAGTCTATGATATGGTCGGCAATATGGTAAACATGGATGAAACTGATGATTTGATTCCATCACTGTTGGCGGATTATAACAGAAGAGACAGCAGTATTTTTCCTATCGATATTTACTGGAACGGTTTTAACAAGAATAAAATGAGAGCAGCCCCGGGTGTTTACAAAATAGTAGTAAATCTGGAATTTCATGGTTCAAACGCTGCAAAAGAGTTAAACAGGCATCTTGTAGTACCCATGATTGCCAATGTGGGAATAAGAATGGGAAAAGTACGATAAAATCAGTGTTAAAAGGTGCAGTTTCTGAAACGTAATAAATATGGCAATAGCCGGTAACAGAAACTGCACTTTTTTATTTCTCTAACCGAAATGTACTTTTATCAGACCAATGTTAACTATTATTGAAACTTGCGCTCAGCCTGAAGAAATAAAAGTGGTGCTATAGTAACACAAATCAGCAAAAATCTTATCTGTAGCCACCCTGAATAGAAGCGCATTTCATAATTATAAGCTATTAAATTATAATTAACTGAAAACTTATCGGTACAATTCAATTCAGGTTTTATATTTATAAACTAACAGGATTAAACATTTTACACCGGAAGTGTTGCACCAGATAGTTATAACAACTGCTATAAATTTTATAAATTCCATAGTGAGGTCCAGGAAATGCACATTCGCGAAATATTAAAACGAAACAAGATTGCCTTCAGTTTTGAATTCTTTCCTCCTAAAGACCCGGGATCTTCTGAACAGCTTTTCAACACTATTTCAAAACTTGCTCCGTTAAAACCGGCTTATGTCAGTGTTACATATGGAGCAGGAGGAGCTACCAGAAATCTGACAAACGATTTGGTAAAACGGATTAAAAACGAAACCAGCCTGACTGTTGTTTCTCACCTTACTTGTGTAGGTTCTTCAAAGGATGAAATACGGTCTATATTAGAGTCTTATCAGCAGAGTGGAATCTGCAATATTATGGCACTTAGAGGAGACCCCCCCCGCGGGATGTCAGGTTTTACAAGACATCCTGATGGCTTTTCTTACGCATCAGAACTTGTAGCTTTCATTAAAAAATATTTCCCGGAAATGGGTATCGGTGTAGCGGGATATCCTGAGGGGCATCCTGAGCTGCCGAACAGGATAAAAGAGATAGAATATTTAAAAATGAAAGTTGATGCCGGTGCTGATTATATCTGCACGCAGCTGTTTTTTGACAATCGCGACTTTTATGATTTTTGTGAGCGTTGCGAGCTTGCCGGAATCCATGTCCCTGTTTTAGCCGGTATAATGCCAGTCACATCAAGAAAAGGAATGCACAGGATGGCAGATCTGGCTGCCGGAACCCGATACCCGGCATCTTTTCTTAAGGCTTTGGCACGAACTGAGGATGATACTTATTTTGAAAAGGTGGGCTTACATTGGGCTACTGAACAGGTCCGGGATCTTCTGGATAACGGAGTACGCGGAATCCATTTTTATACACTAAATCGTTCTAAAGCAACTCTTCACATTTATGATGCGCTGGGTGTAACCAGCTCTTCAAGTCTTTCCCAATAGTTTGGTTATTTGTGTGCAGGGACATTTTCCGTAAATGTCTCTGTTTTTCCCTCTTTTCTTCATACATACTTCTAACTCCGAAACCTGGTTTACTCATTTTCTTGAATCTGATACTAAACTACTCCCCGGACCATTTCAATAAAATCATAACGGATTGAGGCTTGATGACTGGTAATTTCTACCATACTCTACGGACCAGATGAATCGACTATAGTTCAGTTTAAATTGGTTCTTTATTTGCTGTTCTCAAAATTTAGCAAAACAGATATTTTATTTACTATCATGTACAAATCAGATTTATTTTTACTCAGTTTAAATTTATTCAGGTTTTCTCTGGAATTGATATTCATGAAACCATTTAATTCCTGAAATTTACTGTAAAACAGAACAAAAGTTTCAGAGTATATAAACAAAACAATTATCCTTCAAAGAATACTTTTCAAAAAGCAGATAATATTTAATTTTTAAGATATAATTTAGAAATTCTTTTTTATAGTTGATTTTTTAAACGAATCATAAAATTGAATATATGCACATTTTATTAATCATATGAAAGGAGTGCCTATGAACCTTATTCGGGCAAGTTCCAGAGGGGATATTACAACTGTCAGCGCATTGCTAAAGGAAGGTACAGACATTAATGCCGCTGATATTTATGGAAGAACTGCTCTTATAGAGGCCGCCTGGGGAGGGTATGTTAAGATTGTTAAATTACTGATTGAGAATGGGGCCGATGTCAACTTTTCAGACAATTCCGGATACAATGCTTTGATGCGAGCTTCAGAACAGGGTTATTCGGACATAGTTTCGTTACTGATTAAAAATAACGCAAATGTTAATTGCCGGGGTAATGTTAAAGGTATTACACCTCTTATGCTTGCTGCTGAGCAAGGGTATATGGACATTTTAAAACTCCTTATAGATGGTGGAGCCAGGATTAATGATACAGATCAGTTTGAAGAAACAGCATTATCCAGAGCATATCGGTCTGAGCAAATCAAAGCAGCCAGATATCTGGAATCCAAAGGTGGTAGAGGTAAACCTGAACACAGCTCTTATATGTATAACGACAAGGAATATTTAAGTCTTAAAGAATCAGCTTTATCACATTTGGGAAGTGACTTTTCTGTTCCTGGTATTGAAGACGATGATGAGCCCATTCAGGATGATAGTTTTGAAGAATAATAACTTGAAATACTATTTTGGTAATCACGGAATAGATTTATACAGTTTTAGCTATAATCAGCTTACTGAAAATTAAAATCATTTGAAAGGAACTGCAAGTTATTAGTGACATGTTTTACAGAGTGTAAGAAACTTTATTTCCAGAGAGTAGTTTAAAACAGATGTTTTCTGAATAAATATTCCCTGGTATACAAAACATATTACCTATAGCGAATCGTTCGTGAGTTTATAATTTTTAAGGTTATTAAACACTTGTTGTTCAGTTGAATTCGCATAACAATACAAACATAAATGTGGACATGTGTTATATTTTCCAATATCTTTGCTGACCATACATTTACAGAGCTGTCGCTGTCCCGGATCTTTGAGATTGTAACTCAAAGATTTGTAACCAAACAAATCATTAGATCCAGAATTGTCCAAAAATTGTTGTAATACCAGATCTTCTCCAAAGTTTTTTAAAATCAGATCCGGATCAATACACGCTCCATGGCAAATTCCATACTCATGTAGATCCATTTTTTCTGCACAACTTACAATTTGCAGGTTCCAAAATTTATTTAACTGTTTTAAACCACTACCAATCTCTCTAACTGCCTCAACATTAATTTTCACACCATCAATTCCGGCTTTTTTAAAATTTCTTTTTACTTTTTCGTACATGCTGATAAAACTGATTGTTAGCCTGTTAGTGTAACTATGTATCTGATTTCCGATAAACTGTATTCTATCCAGAATCTGTTGTGGTTTAATTTGATTACATATAATAATAGGATCGAAACGCCATATTATGTTTTCTTTTCCCACTTTCAAAGAGAGTTCTTTAAATGCAGAGATTCTTTTATCAAGCGATGGTACATTTTTTTCAAATTTTTCTTTTTCATAATCATTCAAAGTAAAATGAAAATAGGAATTAATACCCTCAGCTTTCAGGTCGTCCAGATATTTTATCACTGGAACGGGATTTTTCGTCCAGAAAACAATGAGTCTTGTATTACAAAAAGCTACATATTGAGATTTACCGTTAAAGGGATTAATCCATCGTACATAACCCCTTTTCAACCTGTTTACAAACCAGTCTGCATAAAAAGCGGGTATATCAGTTGATCTGCTTGCAGATATTATTTCAGGTGCAACTGCATCAACGGTTTGTCCCTCATCAGTTGTCACTTTAACACGTTGCCAACCTTTAAATGCCATATTTTCCCGATAATTTTTTTGCAGTTTTCAGTAAAAAATGGGTAATTAAACCAGAAACTTTTAAAACAGTTCAGGGATACTCTGGTTAAACCGGAATTCACAATTTACGATAAAAATAATACTCCTGGCATCAATATACCTTGAGTATTACCTAAATCGGATGATTAATTTACAGCTTGTCCCGCAGTGCGGGAATGAGCTGCATAGCGGGATTGTGCAGAAAGGGTTTTATGGCTGTGAAAGTCATAATATAATTGTGAATTATGAATTATGAATGAAGAAAAAAAGCTACAATCGTTGTCGTTGTCGTTGTCGTTTTCCGTTGTCGTAATCGTTTTCGTAATCGTTATCCTATGACTGCATATTAAGCGTTCTGGATCTGATTCTTAATATCAATGCACACCAAAAAGACTCGCGTAAAGAAATCGTCTGATTTAGGTATTATTATGTCTGGATATGCTTTGTAATAAATGTTTCCATAAACGATCTTACATAAAATGTATAAAGTTTTAGTTATTAATCCATATATAACAGATTTCAAGTTGTATGATGAGTGGATGCACCCCGCAGGACTCTATTTCCTGATAGACTCACTAAAAAGAAATGGCATTCAGCCATACTACTTTAATTGCCTTAAACAGGTTTCCAAACCAAAAAAGCATGGCACAGGCAGCTTTATGAGTCTTGAAATCAAAAAACCATCCCTTTATAGAAATATTAAAAGAAAATATAAACTGTATGGAAGGCCGCAAAGTGAACTGATTAATTTCTTATCTGTTACAGGCGATCCGGACCTGGTCTGTATTGGTACCATGATGACTTATTGGGCACCTGGAGTTATCCACACGGTAAAAATTATCAGAGAACAGTTTCCAAATGTGCCGGTAATTATTGGTGGAATCGCAGCCCGGTTAATTCCACATTACTTTAAATACAGATTATCCGACTGTTTTACACCAGATTCGATTTTGACATCTAACGAAATCAATCTTCCTCAACCGGTTCATTCAGCCTTGAAAGCCCTGTCAAAACCGGCCTCATTATTAGGGGGACTGGAATGTTTGGACCATGCCACACATGGACCTGTTGTACTTTCATTCGGATGTCCGATGAAATGCTCTTACTGTGCATCAAGAATTCTTCAAAAGGAATACTATCATAGATCAACAAAAACAACAATCAGCGAAGTGCTGTACTTAAATGAGAGATTCGGGGTTTCAGATTTTGCATTTTATGATGACGCACTTCTTGTCAAACCTCATCAGGTACTTATACCTTTTCTAAAAAAAATAAACGAGTACAGGATCCCGTTTCGCTTTCATACTCCCAACGGACTTCACCTTCAGTTCATAACTCAGGAGATCAGTGATCTGATGAAAGAAAATGGTTTTGAAACTATCAGATTAGGTTTTGAAAGTGGAAATAAAAAATATGCTGATGATACATATTACAAGTCCGGTTTCGATATGCTGGAAAAAAAAGTCTCAATTTTACAGAAAAGCGGTTTTGACAAAAATGACATCGGAGTTTATATAATGGGTGGTTTGAAAGATCAAAAGCCACTGGAGATGCTGGAGGAAATAGAATATACAGGTTCACTTGGCATAAAAATCAAACCGGTTTTTTTGTCGCCAGTACCTCATACTGCACTATTCGAATATTATAGTCATTTTTTCCCGCAAATAAAGTTTAACCCTCTTTGGCATAACGATACATTTTTTATTACCAGTTTAGCGCAATGGGACTTTGATTCAGTTGAGATGATACGCAGAAAATCCAGAGAAATAAATCAAGTGTATAGTTGCAGACCTGCAGGTAATCTTTAAATACAGATTAACATCATTTATGATTGATGGTAATTCAGGAACAGGTTTTGGAATCCCTGAGGTATTTTACCAGAGATGCACGAGGTTTCTCCAGAAATCTTTGAAGATTTTCTTCTCTGAAATCTGGATAAGTCCATGAAAAATATCGATATTTTCCTTTTCTGTAATGAAGAGTTACTTCAGCATAGATACCTTTTCCTAAATACAGTCTATGGTAAAAATCTTTTGTTGTTGCCAGAACCAGTTTGTCTTTTGCAAGGTACCCGGGATCGATATTAACATTCCTTTTATTGTTAACAGCAAACCGGCTTTCAAGTTCATTTGTAAAAAGTTTAGAATCTGCCAGTTGTTCCCGGTTTTCCAGGTTTTTATATATTATGTACATTTTGAATAAACCGGTTCCCATTTCATCCGAATAGTATTCAGTCCAGTTAAAGGGAAGTGGGCCCCAGGTCTTTTCTCTTGGCCCGAATCTGGAATCAACTAGAGTCAGGATATGATCCAAATTGACGTAATTATTATATGTAATTGCTACAAACATTTTGACTGATGAGGGTGACTTGGCAATGCCCATAAACGATCCTGCGAAATCTGAACAAGAAAATGAAGACTCCTTTATGCTATCCACCTGCTATCTGGCATGTCAGAGCAGTGCACAAGTTCTAGCGAATTTTGATAAGGCCATCCTGATACTGTACACCAGTAGGGTTTGGTACCGTGAACATCAATTTAGATTGAGATCTGTTTTTTTAAGCTCACAGTCGGAACATGAACCTTAACCAATATCTGCGCAGCAGATCGCGTAAAGGAATCGTTACTATTCAGGTAATAGTAATATTGCAGAAAAGTCCGGTAACTTTAATTTTTCACAAAAAGATCGGGATTTGACCGTTTTTCTCGTGTTGGAATCCTGGATCACTTGAAAATATGATAATTTTAATTATTTTGCGGATATTTCTGATTATATTACTAAACTTTATGTTTTAAAATATACTAAAAGGCGAAACGAATAAGAGGTGTTGTTTTTAACCTTGACTGCATCCCTTGCTGTTTTGTAGATTTTACTGCTCCTTACTATTTGAAGTGCCGAGTATTCTCGAACAGGCTTTTATCTCTTAACATGGGAGATCAAATTGTTTAAAAAATATACTTTTAAGGGGGGTGTTCATCCTCCTCACAATAAAAACAGAACGGAAAAGCTTCCAATTGAGATATTTCCGGCACCAGAAAAAGTAATTATTCCCTTATCTCAACATATTGGTGCTCCTGCAAAACCAGTAGTAAAACGTGGTGACTATATTACTGTTGGTCAGATGATTGGGGAAGCTTCAGGATTTGTTTCTGTTCCGGTTCA
>DATGNN010000005.1:0-3527 GCA_035306725.1 Chitinispirillaceae bacterium
AGCAGGCATGGGAGTAAATTGGCAAAGCATTACTAATGTAGGTCACGATGCCATCCTTTTGGCAAACTCCAAGTGATGGATTGATAAAAACAGTACTAACCGGGTAAATGGGCAGAATCGTTTGCATGAAATTAAGCTCCAGTTGGGAAAATATGAAGAAAATTCAGTTTGCGATTTTCTGAGTACAACAAGGAAAATAATATTCCGAAATCCCGTTTTCCCGCTAAATTTCAGCAAATTTAATTTAATGAAGCAAAAAGAGATCAGGAGTCCTGAACATCCTACTGAATTCCTTTCCTTATCCATACAGGTCTGCGCGCGCTGTTCATACTTATTATTTAAATAATAAAATTCCCAAATTCGGATCCGCGCCATGGACGACGCGGCCTTTGCATAACGCTTAGAATTGTATCTGCAACACCAAACAAAAACCTGCATGTTAACAAACACCCTCACGGGGTGTTGCTGATACAATTACGTTGAACGAAGGCGTGTAAAAACTCTACCTAAAATAACTGTATGGGTTTTGTATCCAGCCTTCAGTTTAACATATTTATCTATTATAAATATGATATGAAACATTTGCGATAAATATTGGATTTTTGAAAATAAATTACATTGTTATTGCCATATTTTTTCTCAAAGTACCTTTTTTTGATTTTTTGGCAATATAAACCCCTAATGTCTGAATTATTTTACCCGGACACTATAATTTAATAGTGTTTTTTCTAAATTTAGGCATTTTTAATCAATACCGGACCAGCCCGTTTGGGAATATCTCCAAGAAAAATAAGCTTTATCAAATATGCCTCTTATTATAATATTCAGAATGAGATTTATCATGGTCGCCGAGCGCACACGACCCCCGCGATAGTTCATTTCAGCTTTGTAACTTTCGTTTTGGGGGCGTGTGGAATCCTGTGAATAGTTTCGATTTACAGAAAATTCGGAAAATATTAAGATACAAATCACTACCATCCCACATTTACATAATACACCTTAGAAATTGCTGAAAACAACCTGATTTAATCAATGTTCTTTTAAGTTCATATCTACCCAGTTCACACATTTTACTTGACACTATTGTTTTTAAAAATCTTATGCTGTCCCATATATTAGTTTTTAAAAAGCGATAAATACAACTGTTGCGGCTGCATACATAATCGTTTCCGACCAGGTGCTGTCCCACAGCGTAAATAATTTTTCGTATTCCCACCTAACAGGCGAAACAAACAGCGCTCGGAACTTATGATAAGCTATTTATTAATCAATAATTTATTAAAAAAAAATTTTTTACAGAACACCATACCAATTAATTAATGTAAATTAACTTATGATTTTATGTTGAAGTAAGCTTCAACGAAAATTGACAGTAAAATCAAAAAAAAAATCTTTTAATAACAAAATAATCTTATATTGAATAAATAATAATAACAGGATTTAACAGTTTAATAATCAACTCCCTTTGTGACTTGGAAATGGAGGCCGTTTGTGTATCGTGGAATTAAACTCTGCTTTTTTATTTTAATCAGTTTGGCAATTAATGCTCAAACAATCAATCTGCGTGGAAAAATAACCAACAGTGGTGGTGATCCGATTAACGGTGCAGTTGTTACCCTCGTTGATCAGGGGCTGAAAGATACTACCGGTACCGATGGCACCTATGCAATTTCCACTACCTCCGCATTCAAAATGCCGCTGTTGCAACCGGAAAAAGAGAGTATTCTTCCGTGTAACGGTGGTTTGGCATTTGCTCTGTCGAAACCTTCTGCGGTAACTATCCAAATTTTTGACGTAAATGGTATGCTTCTTAAAAAGGAGTACCTGACGAATGTTTTTACCGGTTTCTACCGTTTCGACATCGCGGCAAATACAGGTGTGTCAAAACTGATGATTATCAAAGCATCTGTCGGGCAGACCGAGATGACGTTCCGTTATCTTCCGATGTCTAATGGCAAATCGATGGTTACTGCTTCTCCAGAAAAATCCGGTACTCCGGTAAACGTTCGATTGGCAAAGCTTATGGCAATCGATGATACCATCAAAGTTACTGCTACGGGCTATACGGAAAAAAAGGTTGCAATCGAATCCTACGATCAAGAACTTGATATCCGTCTCGCCGATACTGCCGGCGGATCCACCGGCAGTATCGGTTGCGGCAAAACATTGGGTGATATCAATAAATCCGGTACCTACACTATTCATAGCGCCGGATCGAATAGAACATTTAGAGTAAGATTCCCGAGTAATTATGACAAGACGAATCCATACCGCCTGATATTCGGCATGCACTGTATGGGTGCCAGTTCTGCTGATATTGATGGTAAAAACTATCGCTCCGACGGCGCCTATGATTATTATGGGTTGGGATCACTTGCAACCAATGCCATTTTCGTTGCTCCTGAGGGAAACCAAGGTGGTACTTGGGGTGGACAAGAGCATCATACATTCTTTGAAGATATTCTGAAGCTTATGAAAGACACTTTGTGCATCGATACTGCGCGGGTTTTCGCCTGCGGTTTCAGTTTCGGCGCAATGTTCACCTACTCACTCTCAACGAGTTATCAGCAACAGTTGCGCGCCGTCGCCTGCTATGCTCCGGCGAATTATAATATCTGGCTTCCTGAAAACAAGCATCAGCCCATTGCCTATATGCAGACAACCGGAATGAGCGATGATATCTGCCCCTGGAAGCAGATGGGAGAGCGGGGTGGAAAATATTGTGCGATCGCGCATGCACAGGACAACGGCTGCGATAATCCGACAACCATACCCACCTCCAGCGGTCAGTATAAAGTCCACGATTATCAAGGCTGTGATGAAGGGTATCCGGTAAAAATAGTCACCTTTGGTGGTGGACATACCGCCGGGGAGTCGTGGATACCGCAAATGACGTGGGACTTTTTCTCGCAATTCTGACATAAAATAAATTTTTCAGCAAGTGAAGGCAGTCTTACGGGACCATGTTAAAACATGGTCCCGTAAGTTTCAGGAAGTATATCTTTCAATGTCAATTTTAATCCCATAGCTGTAAATGCTTTCATTTTCTCTTATTAAACCACTATATCCATATTTCTATTTCTTGCGGCCTGGATGGCTTTTAAAAAACGTGCATAATTAATTCTTATATCGTCAAGTAAAATACCACTAATGTTTTGGGGGCGTGTGGAAAGATGTGAATAGTCCCGGTTAAAAGATTTGCAGGCAAATATCTTTGTCTTTCTCTTATTTTCGAAAGGCAACACAGCTCGCATTCTGACGTACTATACCGTAATCGTAGCATTAACTAATAAAGAGCGCATGCCTTATCAGATTATCATAATTTCTAAATCAGGATGAAATTCTGACGTAATGCAGTCATAAAAAGCTCCTGTGAAAAAAACAATAAAAATTATCACAGGGAGATTATTAATCTCCCTGTAACTTATTATCCGTATAAAGACAAAAAATAACAATTAATCAAAACAAACCTTGGAAATCACATTCTCATAATAGTTCGACCAGAAAGACTCAATCCCTTCAAGCCT
>DATGNN010000006.1:0-4328 GCA_035306725.1 Chitinispirillaceae bacterium
CTGTTTTTTTTACTTTCAAAACCATTGCAGCGATTCTTTTTCAGATGTTGTAATGCATTTGTTTTAGCCCGAAAACTCAGGATAAAAGAGATAATTTCAGAGATGCTCTTAGAGATGCATGATTATGGAATACTATGTAAAGTTGCCCTGCTTTCAACTGTTATTCAGTTTTTGAGGATTGCTGTACATGCAATGGTTGCGGTATCTTTGGGGCTTTTTTCTATCGGTAATTTTCAGTATTTTTTTATATTTGTACCGATTATAGCAATGATTATGATAATACCTTTACCTTTTGGGGTACGGGAAACAGTTGGGGGAGCGTTATTTGCCATGGCAGGATTTCCACTTGATGCTGCTTTTGTGATGGGTTTTCTGGCGACACTGGTCGGTTTGGCTGCCAGTTTTCTTGGTGGATTATTTTTTATTGCAGATAAAGGTTTTTTGTCAGGACGTAAAAATGAAAAAAATTTCGATTGTTATTCCGCTTCATAATGAAAAAGAAAGTCTCCCTTTACTTGCAAAATCGATTGCAGAGATACTTGAATCATCAGAGTTTACCTACGAAGTTATTTTTGTTGATGATGGCAGTACCGACGGGTCTTTTGATAAACTTCGAGAACTACGTGATACTTATGGCAAACATTTTCGACTGTTTCGGTTTTGCAGGAATTATGGTAAATCTGCAGCTTTAAGCGTTGGAATTAAAAAAGCAGAAGGTGATGTGATTGTAACTATGGATGCTGATTTGCAGGATGATCCGGTTGCGATTCCGGAAATGATTAAAAAATTGGATGAAGGCTGGGATCTGGTTAGCGGATGGAAGAAAAAAAGGTATGATCCTGTTACATTTACCTTACCTTCAAAATTGTGGAATCTTGTTACCTCAATGCTAAGTGGAATTCGACTTCATGATTTCAATTGTGGCTTTAAAGCTTACCGTGCAGAAACAGCAAAATCTTTAGATATCTATGGCGACCGTCACAGATATCTCCCTGCACTTGCATATTGGGATGGATTCAGGATAACAGAAATCCCTGTTCCGCATCATGCCAGAAAATATGGAAAGTCAAACTATGGTTTTGGAAAATTTTTTAATGGTATGATGGACATGCTTACACTGCTTTTTTTAAGAAAATACCTTAAAAATCCTCTTCACTTCTTTGGATTATTTGGCTTTCTATTGATTATTGTTGGAAGTTTAATTCTTGGTTTTTTTGGAGTTCAATGGGCGATAACAGGTCAAATGCATATCAGACCGCTTGTCTTATTGTCGCTTGGAGCTGTTATTATGGGAATTCAATTTTTGTCTTTTGGTTTTTTGGCTGAAATGCTTACGCATATTGCACCTAAAGATACATATATAATACGTGAAAAGGTAGAATGAAAATTCTTTGCATCTGTCCTATTGGCATTGGTAATTATCTGTTATTTTATCCTGCCTGTAAAATTATTAAAGAAAAACAACCTGGTATCTCTCTTCATTTACTCGCTTTAAAATATCCGATTGTTGATCTGGCTGCAGGTGATCCTCTCTGGGATAGTATACATGTTATTGATCCGGTGAAAGAAAAGAGTCCTTTCAGGATACTCGAGTTTATTCGAAAAATACGTTCGTTGCATTTTAATTGTAGTCTGAGTTTTTTTCCATCAAATAAATGGCAGTATAACCTTTTGCCATTTATTTGTGGTATAAAAAAAAGGATGGCTTTCAAATATGCGTTGAAAAAAGTTGCCAGCGGATCATTTCTTAACAACTGTATGGTTCCGGTAGATCCGTGTCTTCATGATGTTTATCAAAATATGCGACTGAGCGAAACATTTCTTGGACGGAATCTGCAATCAGAATCTGTAAAATTTCCACCTTTGTACACTCAAAAAGACCTGGAGTTGGCCAGTACTGTCATGAAGGAGATAATGGGTCAGCAGATCCATGTAAAAAAAATTGCAATTCATCCAGGTTCCAGCTGCGAGAATGGAATGGATGTTAAGCGCTGGGAACCGGAGCGGTTTGGATTGTTAGCTGAGCGTATTTGCACTAAAATTAATGCTCATGCTCTTATTTTTGGTGGGCCGGATGAAAAAAAATTGAAGGAGCGTGTCGCTTCGGTTATGAGTGTACCTTGCACAATTATTGAACCGGTAAAACTTTCTGTAACTGCTGCATTGATTTCCCAATCTGTTTTGTGTTTATGCAACGATTCCGGGTTGATGCACATTGCGGCATGTTGTGGTATAAGAGTTGCGGCTGTTTTTGGGCCTACTGATGAAAAACGGAATGGTCCTTTTGGAAAAGGACATTTGATTCTTCGTAAAAATATGCCTCATTTTCCATTATGGACTGCTGGCAATGTGGGAGTTCGCAATGTTCCTGAAGGTATTGATCCTATAGAGAGTTTAAAGGAACTGAGTGTTGATGATGCGTGGGCAATGGTACAACCATGGCTGGAGACTGTCGTTTGACAAAATAACATGCTAATTCACAAAAAATTATATTGTTACATGAATTTTTTGATTGTATGCCCAGAAACATCTGGTTATAATCTGTTCTAATAGTATATTTTTGAAAATCTCTGCCTTCAGTTTAACTATTAAAGGAGGTTCCTGATGATGCGCCTGAATCTGTTTCTGATTACAGGATTACTTTCATTTCTAATTTTTTCTAAAGCAGAAGCTTTCTTCGTGGTGGTTGATACCGGCGAAGTAAAAGTGATCAGAGATGGTCAGCAAAACTCAATTACTGATACTGGCAGCATTTTTTATGGTGATGTGGTAAAACTTGATAACGAGTTTTGCGCAACAGTCATTATTGAAAATGACTCCAGAATGCTTCTTCAGGGGCCCCTAAGCATTTCTATTTCTGATGATAGTTCAGTTTTCAAGGTAGATCTTGTTCAGGGTCAGGTTCTTTTAGACAGAAATCAACCTTATGAGTTGGATTCCATTGTTTTAGTATCAAAAGAGTTTGTTTTTACGCCTCTTGGTACTTTGGCTTCTGTAAAAATATCTCAATCAGGAAATCCTACCACTGCAGTAGTAAATGGCGGTGTAAAAATGATTTCACCTGATGGAGAGGAATTAATTGTCGAAGAGGGAAAATTTGGAAGTGTTGGTCCTGAAGGAAATCTTTTTTCTGGTGATTTAGCTCAGAGAGCAATTGAATCGCTTCAGAATTGGGCTGATGAATCGTCTGAGGCTGTTCAGAAAATGGAGAATGAAGATGGGACTGGAGAACCTGAGGAAAATGAGATTCAGGATATAAATCTGGAAAGTGACAATTCTGAAATTGTTGAGAGTAATGAAAGTGCAGTTGATAAAGAATCCGATGATGTTTCAAAGGTAACTAAAGCGGTTGAAACTCCATCTGATCCCAAAAAAGAGGAGGTACCTGAAGAAAAAACCTCTGATGAAAAGGAACAACCAGGTGAGAGTAAAAAATCTACTGGTACTGCTATGGCACCACAATCACCAAAATGGGAGATTGGGGCAGGTGTTGTAACTGTTAATAATGAACAATGGACTCGCCTGGCAATTGGAGTGGATGTACCGATCTGGAAGTTTGGCGTATTCTTTGATCTCGAATTTTTTATTGATAGTGAAGGAAGATTTTCAAATAAGGGATGGGATTTCAAGGATGAGCCACTTGAAGCAATTACCAGGAAAATCCGATACATAAGGTTTGGGCATGAAGAGGATCCGTTGTTTATAAAATTCGGCGGGTTATCCAGTGTTTCTTTCGGGTATGGGTTTATACTTGACCGTTTTACAAACATGCTTCATTATCCGGATCAAAAATTACTTGGTTTGCAGTTCTACCTTAATGATATCAGCCCGTTGGGTATTTCGCTGCAGACAATGATAGCAGATTTTAAAGATTTCAAGGATGATGGTGGATTGATAGGTGCGCGCCTGGCTATTACTCCACTAAAAATGACAGATATTCCATTAGTAAATAGAATCTCCATTGGCGGTACTTATGTTAAAGACCTGAATCAATATGCACCAGCAAGAAAATGGAAACCGGATCTTTCGGAAGATGAACGGATATTGGTTGAATTAAGAGATGGTGGTTTTCTGAAAGATTCATTGAAAGGACATCTTGAAAATAAAGGTATTGATGTTGATGGGAAACTGGATAATATTGACGAAGCCAACAAGGCTAAAACTATGGAAAATGATTTTGGCTTAATTGGTGGAGATATTGGAATACCGATTATTGTTACAAAATTTCTAGGTGTTGATCTTTATGGTCAGGCAGCTTTGAGGGACGACAAAAAACATGGATGGGGGTTTGGTGCTCCGGGAGTTGCTTTTAAGGTTTGGAGGCTATG
>DATGNN010000007.1:0-7397 GCA_035306725.1 Chitinispirillaceae bacterium
ATCCACAAACATACGAAGAAAAAGCTTCAAGAAAGTTTTTCAAGGATAATGCAGCCGAACTGTTAAAGGAGCTTTATACTGAACTGGAACATCTTCAGGTTTTTGAAAAAGATCATATTGAAAAATTATACCACGATTTTGTTCAGAAACAGGAAATCAGCTTTGGAAAAATAATCCATCCTACACGCCTTGCTGTAAGTGGTGTAAGCTTTGGACCAGGGTTGTTTGAGCTTCTGAGCATTTTGGGCAAGGAAATTGTTTTAAGAAGAATTAAAGCAGCTGTTTCTTTTATAGAAAGGAACAGAACATGATCGCACATATTGTAGCATGGAAATTAAAAGATTGCGATGAGTCGGGGGAAAAAGAGGAAGTTGGCAGAAAAATCAAAAAAATGCTTGAGAACCTCAAAAATTCCATTCCGGAAATAATAAAAATTGAGTGCGGATTGAATATCAATAAATCAGATTCTGCATATGATATTTCACTATATTCCCTGTTTGATTCAATTGAAAAATTACAAATCTATCAGAATCATCCTCAACACAGGCAAGTTGCAGAATTCGTTTCCAGAGTAGTTGCCAGAAGGGTAGTTGTTGATTATCAGCTATAAATAAATTCATATTTTACTGAAGACTTTAATGGAGTATTAATGAAATCTACTAATAATAAACCGGATCCCGGTAGTAATAATGAAAAAAAACCTGTATCAGAACCTGGTACAGTTTCTACAGCTAATTTTATTCGAGAGATCATAAAAAAGGAAATACAGGATGGAAAGCTGAAGGGGAAAATAGTCACGCGTTTTCCACCCGAACCAAATGGCTATCTTCATATCGGCCATGCAAAGGCTATTTGTATTAATTTTGGATTAGCCAGAGAGCTTCAGGGGGAATGTCATTTGCGGTTTGATGATACCAATCCTTCCAAAGAGGAAACTGAATATATTGAGGCTATAAAGAGGGATGTTAAATGGCTTGGCTTTGAATGGGGAGAGCATCTTTATTATGCATCCGGTTATTTTGAACAGATGTATTTGTGGGCAATTGAACTGATCAAGACAGGCAAAGCTTATGTTGATGATCTGACTGCTGAGAAGATAAGGGAGTACCGGGGTACTTTAACAGAGGTTGGAAAAGAGAGCCCGTACCGAAACCGGTCTGTTGAAGAGAATCTTGATTTATTTATGAGGATGAGGAATGGAGAATTTCCTGACGGGTCAAGAGTGTTAAGGGCGAAAATTGATATGGCTCATCCAAACATGAACATGCGTGATCCTGTAATGTATAGAATAATGAACGCAGCTCATCATCGTACAGGAACCGAGTGGAAAATCTATCCAATGTATGATTGGGCACATGGGCTTGAGGATTCTATCGAAAAGGTAACCCATTCTCTTTGTTCTCTGGAATTTGAAGATCATCGACCACTTTACGACTGGTTTCTGGAACAGTTGAATATTCATCACCCGCGTCAGATAGAATTTGCACGCCTTAATCTGACATATACAGTAATGAGTAAGCGTAAATTGTTGCAGCTGGTTAAGGGCGGGTATGTTTCAGGATGGGATGATCCGCGAATGCCTACCTTGTCCGGTTTCCGTAGAAGAGGATATACTCCAGAGGCAATTCGTTCATTTTGTGAACGAATTGGTGTTGCTAAACGTGACAGCGTTGTAGATTATGCACTATTGGAACATTGTCTCAGGGAGGATCTTAACAAACGGGCCCTCAGGTCCATGGCAGTATTAAACCCGCTGAAAGTAGTTATTGAAAACTATCCTTCAGATAAGGTTGAACATCTTGAAGCCGTAAATAATCCGGAAGATCCGCAAGCAGGTAAACGGATGGTACCTTTTTCAAAAATAATTTATATAGAGCAAGCTGATTTTATGGAAGAGCCTCCCAAAAAGTTTTTCAGACTGGCTCCGGGTCGTGAAGTAAGGTTAAGATACGCATACTTCTTGACATGCAAAGAAGTGGTTAAAGATCCGGTTACCGGAGATATCGTGGAACTTCGTTGTATTTATGATCCTCAGACACGGGGCGGCTGGGCACCTGACGGGCGTTCACCCAAGGCTACAATTCACTGGGTGTCTGCACAACATGCTATTGATGCAGAGGTAAGGTTGTATGAGCAGCTTTTTTCAAAAGAGGATCCGGATGATGCTCCTGATGGGGATTTTCTTTCAAACCTGAATCAAAAATCACTTGAAATACTGTCTGGATGTAAACTGGAACCGGATTTGAAAAATGCAATGCCGGGCAATCGTTATCAATTTGAACGAATAGGGTATTTTTGTGTTGATAATGATTCATCTCCACAAAAATTGATTTTCAACAGAACTGCTACCCTAAGAGATGAATGGGCTAAAATTGCAAAGAAAGCGAAAGAAAAGAGATAGTCTGATTATTGACTATCATTTATGCCACAAAGTAATTTATAAATACAAAAAAGGCAATTGATCACAAGTTCTAAATGGGGCTGTAGCTCAGCTGGGAGAGCATCAGGCTGGCAGTCTGAGGGTCAGGGGTTCGATCCCCCTCAGCTCCATTAAAATTGGTATTAATGCTCCGTATAAACGGAGCATTTTTTTTTGAATGTTATTATTAAATGTCTTCTGGAAAAAGGGTACAAAAGAACTGAAGTTTTCAGGATCGAAATGATCAATTAACCTACACAGTACGTGTGGTTGTATGGTTGATCAAATTATGTTTTAGACAGATAAAAAAGAGCAATAAAATAGTATTGAGTATTTGCATTTGATGCAGGTAGTTAATATATTATTAATTCTTGTCTTTTACAGAGCATCCTCTGCAAATTACGGTTTAATCGGTTCATCAGATCTGAATCGAAATACCGGTTTTATTATCAGAACATTATACGGAGGTTACATGAAAAAATACCAGGCCGGATCAATTCGTAATGTCTGTTTGCTCTCTCATGGCGGCGTGGGGAAGACAACTCTCCTGGAAGCTGCATGTTTTACTGCCAAGTCTATTCCCCGAATGGGAAAAGTTGATAACGGAAGTAGCTTTTTTGACACCAGGGCTGATGAAAAAGAACGGAAAATGACAATATCCATGCATCTGGCATATTGTGAATGGAAAGATAAAAAAATAAATTTTCTAGACACTCCGGGTTTTCTGGATTTTCTTGGAGATGCTAAAGCAGCTTTGCGTGTTGTCGAAACTGGAATTATTCTGGTAGATGCAGTTGATAAAATACAGGTAGGGACTGAACTTGTGTCTTCATATGTAGATGAAGCCAATGTTTCCCGTATGTTTTTTGTTAACAGTATGGACAAGGAAAACGTGGATTTTGAAAAGACACTCTCTGCAATCCGTGATGCATACGGAACTGCAGTAGCACCATTAGTCGTTCCGATAGGATCAGGGGCAAATTTCAGGGGTGTTATTGATCTGGTTTCCAAAGAAGCTTTCACGTATAAAAGGGATGGGGATGGAATCGGAGAAAAAATAGAGATCCCCGCAGAGATGAATGATACTGTTGAGAGCTTGCGCCAGTCTTTAATGGAATCAATTGCAGAAACAGATGAGAATCTGATGAATACATATTTTGAAAATGGTGAGTTGACTGATGAAGAAATTCGGGCCGGTTTGTCAAAAGCAATGATTCAGGGAACTGTTTTCCCGCTCCTGTCCGGAAGCGCAGCATTGAATATGGGCGTAGATCAGCTGCTTCATAAAATAAAGAACCTGTGTCCCTCTGCAGATAAGCGTAAAGAGGTTGATGTTATTGAAGGGGATTCGAAAAGTACTATTGCCTGTTCAGAATCCGGACCTGCAGCAGGATTCGTTTTTAAAACACTCTCTGAAGAACATCTCGGAGAAATAAATTTAATGAGAATGTTTTCGGGAAAAATTACAACCGGTAATGAATATTTAAATTCTGCAAGGGATCATGCTGAACGGGCAGGAAGCATGTATTTCATGAAAGGTAAAGAAAGAACCGAAACACATGAAATAGAATTTGGTGATATCGGTGGATTGTTAAAATTAAAAGATACGCACACTAATGATTCTTTAATAGAAAAAGGATCAAAATTCAAATTCCCTCCCATCGACTTACCAGAACCGTTGGTTAGCATCGCAATTACGGCAAAGCAAAAAGGTGATGAAGAAAAGATTTCTGTTGGTCTCGCGAAGCTTCATGAAGAAGATATCAGTTTTAGTTATAAATATCATTCTGATATTCATCAATCTATTTTATCGGCAATGGGTGATATACAACTGGATATAATTCTGGGAGATTTAAAACAGCGGTTCAAGGTTGAAGTCGATCGAAAACCGCCAAAATTATCTTATCGTGAAACCATTACAAAACCGGTCAAATATGTTGAGTATACTCATAAGAAACAGTCTGGTGGCGCAGGACAATATGCACGGGTTTTTATTGATCTGGAGCCTTTGTCAAGAGGCGGTGGGTATGAATTTATCGATAAAATTGTCGGTGGAGTTATTGATCAGCCATTTCGCCCAAGTGTAGACAAAGGAATTCAGGCCAAGCTTGAAGAGGGAATAATCGCCGGATATCCTATAGTGGATGTCAAAGTATCACTGGTGGATGGTAAAACTCATCCTGTAGATTCAAAAGATGTTGCCTTTCAGATTGCAGGGCGTGAAGTATTCAAAAAAGCTTTTGAAATGGCTGGCCCGATTTTACTGGAACCTGTAGCCGAGATGAATGTGACAGTTCCTGAAGAGTATACAGGCGATATTATGGGTGATCTGTCTTCACGAAGAGGAAAAATTGGTGGAATGAATCCTGTTGGAAAAAAACAGACTATTACTGCAAAAGTTCCTGAAGCGGAGATACAGAATTATTCTACAACCCTGAGATCTCTTACTCAGGGACGTGGTTTTTATACAAAAGTTTTTTCTCATTACGATCCGGTTCCTGCTGAACTGGCAAAAAAGATTATTGAACATGCCAGACAGCAGGAGGAAGAAGAAAGCTGATTATTAAGTTTTGACAATTACTTTTGAAACTATGAACCCCCTTAACGAATATTGTTTTCGCTAAGGGGGTTTCATTTAATTGGAGTAAATATGAGCAGGTTAAAGACAATCGAATGGATTGATGGTAGTGTTAGAATAATCGATCAGACCCGATTACCAATGGAACTGGTTTATGAGGATGTTGGTTCTATTCAGCAGATGTATGATGCCATTAAAGTATTGAAAGTAAGGGGTGCACCAGCTATAGGGATAGCTGCCGCTTTTGGTTTGTATTTAGGAATGAAAGATTTTTCTGAAAACGGATCAATAAATGATTTTTTGAAAACACTTGATAAAAATGCAGATTTTCTTGCAGAATCAAGACCTACAGCTGTAAATCTCTTCTGGACAATCAAAAGAGTTCAAAACCTGGCAAAAAAACTGGCGGCACATTCAGACATTACCATTAATGATTTGAAAAAAAGGTTGCTTCAGGAAGCATTAACTGTTCTGGAGGAGGACCGCTTAACTGGAAAAGCTATTGGTGAAGCTGGAGTGAAAATTCTCAAAGGGAAAAAAAATATCCTTACACACTGTAATGCAGGAGGACTTGCTACTGCTGAATATGGAACAGCTCTGGCACCAATATATCTTGGAGCCGAAAATGGGCTTAATTTTCATGTCTATGCAGATGAAACACGACCACTATTGCAAGGTGCCAGAATTACCACATTTGAGCTTATGAAAGCTGGAATACCTGTAACCTTAATTTGTGATAATATGTCTGCTGCTGTTATGGCTAAAGGAGAAATTGATGCTGTTATTGTTGGTGCAGACAGAATCGCTGCAAATGGTGATACAGCAAATAAAATTGGTACTTATGGTTTAGCTTTGATTGCCAAAGCTCATAATGTTCCTTTTTATGTTGCAGCACCATTTTCTACATTTGATCTGTCTTTGGAATCGGGAGATTTAATTCCTATTGAAGAGCGGGACTCAAATGAGATTATATGTGGGTTCGGTAAACAAACTGCACCAGCCGAAACAAATGTTTTTAATCCTGCATTTGATGTAACACCTTCATCTTTGATAGATGCTTTCATTACAGAGAAAGGGATTATTTATCCTCCGTACAGAATAAACATTAATACTGCTTTTAATTCATAAAACATGAAATTGCATTTAGAAAACAGGCTTTTTGTATTGTAAGGGCTAATCAAAAAACCGGTTTATTAAATCCCGGATGGATATGTATAAGGGTATAGTCAGATTGTATAATGACATAAACGGATGTGGGTTTCTCGAAAGAAGTGACAATCTACAGTTGATAAAATTCACATATAAGCAGATTAAACGGTGTGGTTATAAAACTGTTTTTGAAGGTCAGAATGTATTCTTTAATATTGAGTTTACCAAACGTGGACCACTCGCTGTAAATATAATTCCTCTGGAGATGGATTAATAAATCCTGGGGATTGAATCAGTTTGAAGAATCCTTTTTGCTAATTCGAGAATCTGATCTTTAGAACCAGCATAGCTTAACAGTTCATGTGAAGCATTACAGACTGTTTTGCCGTTACTGTTTAATCCTTTTGTTAATTGCAGTTCTATTTCACCGTAATAATGTGCAGGACTTTGGGAAAAAGCTCCATTATAAGCTTGAATAGCGCCTTTAAATCCATCAGGATTAGCAGGAGGCGGATCTACACATTCTCGCTGATTTCTTGGCAGATCATTACTCCTTTTAACCAGACAAAGCCATTTGGGGCCATCAAAAAATGGTGAAAGATATACTACTTTTGCCAGATTATCCCATTTAACATCTTCAGGACGAATTGCGAGTTTATAGGGCTTCTGAGAATCAATAAGAAAACGGGCATAACCAGATTCCACAGAAGCGCGATCATGAGGAATTGTATCGAAATAGCTTAAAAGTTTAGCATCATTTTTAATCGGAAAAAAAACCGTTCCCGGAACATCTTCACCATTAGTATACACTTGAGTAATAGACCATGGACAAATATCAATACTGTTTACCGGAACCGAGAGATGCTCAATAATTTTTACTCCAATATATTCCAGACCGCTAACATAGGGATCGTCGAGTATACGGAATTCTCTTCTGGAAGTACTTGATTTATAAGCTTGATCACGATGATGATCATGAAGGGTAAAACAGTTTTCAAATTTTAGTTCCTGCATCTGTCGGTATTGACCAGGATCAATTTGAGGTGATACAAAAAAATCATCGAAATCATGTGTGCTTTTGAAATAGAAATCTCTTTGCGGAGCTATCCAAAGGCGTTCACCACCAATGAGCCAGCTTTGATTATTGATCTCGTGTTCGAGATTATCAGAGATCCATAACACATTGGGATCGAATTTTGATGGAAAGAGTCCTAACAAACGGGCTCCAAACTCTGTGAACACCGCAGCTCC
>DATGNN010000008.1:0-5907 GCA_035306725.1 Chitinispirillaceae bacterium
CAATGGAGGGTTCATCAACAACTATTTTATCGTTGTGGATGATTATTGTATTTGCTGTTCCCAGATCAATTGCTATTTCCTGGGTTAAAAAAGAAAATAATCCCATCTTCTGTATTGGTTTTAAAAATCAATGTTTAAAGTGTCTCCTGCCTGTAAAAACCATGGCAATACCAAATTCATTGCATGCATCGATAACTTCCTTATCGCGAATGCTGCCTCCCGGTTCAACGATGTATTTAACGCCATATTCATTAGCAGCTTCTATACTGTCGCGGAAAGGGAAAAAAGCGTCAGAAATAACAACTGAGTCTTCCATCTGCACTCCTTCTTTCATTGCAAACCGGGGCATTGTCAATTGCCGCATGCTGTCGAGCCGGTTGGGCTGCCCCATTCCTGCTCCTGTGAGCCAGAAGTTTCCTTCATTGGTTTGGGTAACTATGGCAATGGCATTGCTTTTTAAATGTTTACAGGCTACTACACCAAACTTTGCAAGATTTATTTTATTATTGTCAAATTCACTTTCTGTTACAACATCAAACTGTGTATCCATACCCTCATCTTCATCCTGAACCAGCATACCTCCACTAATCGACCGGTATATTTTTTCTCCGGTGATTTCATTCTTTACAGGTATCTCCAGCAGCCTCAAATTCTTCTTTTTTCCGAGAATCTCCAAAGCATCGACAGAGAACCTGGGTGCTATCAGTATCTCAACAAATCGGTCTTTAAACCATGTAGCAACCTCCCCGGTCACTTCTGACGTAAAACAAATAATTCCGCCAAAAGCACTGATCGGGTCTCCTGCCCAGGCCAACTCAAGTGATTTCATAATGCTGCCGGTAACTGCTAGTCCGCATGGATTCAGGTGCTTTACTACCGATACAGCTACCTTTTCCGAAAGGTGCGTCACCGAATGGTACGCGTCACAGGCGGCTTTCCATGCAGCATCTGCATCAAGCATATTGTTGTAAGATAACGCTTTTCCTTGTAGTACCTTGGCATTGGATATGGAAACTTCAGAAGGTACATTGTTCAACTTGTAAAAAGCGGCCTTTTGATGTGGGTTTTCACCATAACGAAGTTCCTGCCCATTCGTTAAGCTGACACGTTCGTTATCTGATTCATTATTGAAATGGTTGAAAATAGCAGCATCGTAGTGAGATGATACTGCAAACGCCCTTGCAGCAAACCACTTCCTGTTTTCAATTGTGAAACTTCCATTGTTTTCATCCAACAACCGGAATAATTCTGAATATTCCTTTTGTGAGGGTACGATAACCACATCATTGAAATTCTTGGCAGCAGCTCTGATCAATGATATGCCTCCAATATCAATTTTTTCAATTATATCCTTCTCCGAAGCTCCTGTGGCAACGGTTTGCTCAAATGGATAAAGATCTACTATTACTAAATCAATCTCAGAGATTTCATATTTAGTAAGTTGATTTACATCATTCTGATTATCACGTCTCGATAAAATTCCACCAAAAACTTTTGGGTGTAAAGTTTTAACCCGGCCACCCAGTATGGATGGATATCCGGTCAGACTTTCTACAGGGGTTACTTTAACTCCAAGCGACTCAATAAAACTTTGTGTCCCACCGGTACTGATTATTTTTACATCGAGCTGGTTTAACTTCCTGATTATACCATCAAGGTTTTCCTTATGGTAAACCGAAATAAGGGCAGTCTTAATTTTTTTATTATCAGCCATTTATTTCATATTTCAAATTCGGTTGCAAAGATAGAAATTTCAAATTATTTACTGTTATAAAACACAAGGTTTAGAATAATATTATATATAGAATTGGAAATCTTTTAATTAATTCATGTAATCTTTCAATCAAATCGTGGACTAATATATTTATAATGTACAACTTGTAATAATATTTTTAAATAAGTTATGCTGTTTCTCAGGCTGGTGTATGAGAGTTTCTCATTTGCTTTCAATTCATTGATCGCAAATAAGCTTCGGACTGTTCTTTCATTGTTGGGCATAACTATTGGAATTTTTGCTATCATTTCTGTGTTTACTGTAATTGATTCATTGGAGGGATACATCCGAAAGAGCCTGAATGCCTTGGGAAGTAATATGGTATATGTCCAGAAATGGCCCTGGGCACCTCCTGAAGGTGAGAGTGAATATCCGTGGTGGAGGTATCTGAATCGGCCTGTGCCTCGCCTGGAAGAGGCCGAAGAAATTATACGCAGTGGACGTTCCTTCGAGGATGCTGTTTACTTCTACGGCTTTAACAGAACTATTCAACATGCAGGAAACAACCTTGATAATGCAACAGTAATGGCATCAACTTATGGGTTGTTCGATCTGTGGAACCTTAAAATATCATCAGGCAGATATTTTACCGAAACTGAAATGAATTCAGGTGCTTCTGTTGCTGTCATTGGAGCAGAGGTGGCTTCCAAACTTTTTCAGGAACAGAATCCCATTGGCCAAATCATTAAAGTACAAGGTTTCAAATACCATGTGATAGGTACTTACTTAAAAAGCGGACAGGACATGTTTGGAACGAGTATGGATAATAATATTCATATTAGTTTATCGCAATCAATGAATCTGATGGATATCAGAAATCAGGATATTGGTCAAAGTATATGCGTTAAATCTAAAGTAGGTGTGTCACAGGATCAGTTTATCTCTGAACTCGAAGGTATTATGCGTAGTATCAGGCGGTTGAAACCACAGGAGGAGAATAACTTTGCCTTGAATGAAGTTAGTATTATATCCAACCGGTTCGACCAGTTTTTTGTGGTCTTCAATATGGCCGGATGGATAATAGGTGGATTCTCAATCCTTGTGGGTGGGTTTGGTATCGCCAATATTATGTTTGTTTCGGTGAAGGAAAGAACTCGTATAATTGGAATACAAAAATCTCTGGGTGCAAAAAAATATTTTATCCTTCTTGAATTCATTTTTGAAGCTGTTGTACTTTCAGTCATTGGCGGTATTGCAGGTCTGATTTTAATATTTTTGGGTACTGTATTCGTTAACTCAGTTAGTGATTTTACAATATCGCTAACTGTTGCAAATATCATTAGAGGTATTTTAATATCAGGAATCATTGGTTTCGTGGCAGGTTTAATGCCTGCACGTTCTGCTGCTGCATTGAATCCTGTTGTTGCAATGAATACGGTTTAACCCAGGGTTGCTCAAACGAGGTGTAGGTGATGTCTTGCAAAACATCGGGAATCACACCTGTTGAGGACTCCAAATCTGTCAGGGCGTATGGTTTCAGAGGGTGGTTGTATTGGAAAGTGTTTGTGCCCACGTCACTTTTTGTCAGGATATTGCCATTGGCTGCATACGCCATCGAAAGGTTCTGCGGCCCGGTAACCGTTTCCAGCCGCTCAAGGTTATCGTACCCGAAACTTTCGCTTTTGCTGCGCAGCAAATTCTGTCGTGAACTCAGATTGCCGGTCACCGGATCAAACACATAGCGGTAGTCCTGCTTTGCTGTACCGTTTTCAAAAGCTTTTGAATGGGCAGGATAGCCATAAGCATCAAAACCGAAATCACCAATTAAAACCGATCCGAATGTTGCCGATGTTATTTGCTGCCTTTCGTTCATGGCTGTTACCGTATAAACTGTGTTGCCAGCTTTGGTTTTGCTTTGGGTAGGTGTGAGCATTCCATATTTTACACATTCGTTTATTAATTCTTCGTCTCTTCTTTGACCGTGGTGGAACTGTGCCGAGTTGTAACCAATTTCTAAAAACAATTCTAAACACCTGGTTTATGTAATGTAATTTCTTGATGGCTTGCTATTATTGATTGCTCCTCGGAAGTAACCGAACAGTTTTGTAAGCAATTCTATTTTTCCGCTTCATTATTTTACCTTATATTTGTAAAATCAATGCATTATCGTACATAATACGGTTTAATCATGCTTAAAATAGGTGATAAAATAATGCAACTAAGAAAAACCAAAAGCTGGTCGCAGTCTGATTTAGCAAAAGCTATCGAAGCTTCAAGGGAGGCTATTGGTAAATATGAGCGTAACGAAGTTATACCTTCGGTAGAAGTGGCAAAAAAAATCGCAGATATTTTTGACGTTACCCTTGATTATCTCGTAAATGATAAAACAAAGCCCTCTTTTGACAAGCAGACTATACAACGCCTTATGGATATTGAGACCTTAAAAGATACCGACAAAGGTCATTTATTTGCTTTAATTGATACCTAGAGATGCTAAAACAAGATTGGCTTATGGTTCTTAAAATGTAAAATTATGGAAGCATCAAATTTAAACATAAACTTACCGCTTAATTTCAACCAGGTTGTTGACCTTGTGAGGCAATTACCTTATAAAGAAAAACTTAAATTAAGCGAAGTATTGAAAAAAGAGACAAAGCAAAAAACGGAGAATGATAACATATTGACCCATTTTGCAAGTGAAAAAGTATTGGCCAAAGACTGGCTGTTACCTGAAGAAGATGAAGCATGGAAAGATTTGTAAAAGGCGATATTGTTGTACTCCCGTTCCCGTATTCCGATTTGTCAAACTCTAAGAAAAGGCCTGCAATGGTCTTGGCTGATTTAAAAGGCGATGATATTATTCTTTGCCAAATTACCAGCCAGTTTGTAAAAGATAATTACGCTATTGCGTTGGATAATTCCGATTTTAAAAAAGGTTCACTGAACAAGCCCAGTAATATTAGACCGAATAGATTATTTACAGCAGAAAAAAATATCATTACAAAGAAAATTGGAACTGTAAAACTTGAAGTGTTCGAAAAAGTCACTGACAAACTTATTGATATTATAAAGCATTAAAAAACCCGGAACTTGCGAATCGGGTTTCATTATGTAATATTCTCTATTTACCAGACTTCATCTATTCTATAATTAGGCTGGCAAGCTGTTGGAAATGTTATTTCGGAAGTAAGCTCCGATTTTGATGTTTTTGTAAACAAGCCCGCTACTATTGAACGGGCTTGCCAGATTGCTGATAAATACCAGTATTCATTTTATGATTCTCTGATTATTGCCGTTGCATTGTCCTGTAACTGTAAAACGCTGTATTCCGAAGATATGCAGGACGGACAGGTAATATAGAACAGTCTTACGATGTTAATCCGTTTAAATAAAATGTTGCTGCATTATAATAAAAAGCCCGATTGCTCGGGCTTTTTTATAGTTCTAACTATTTTTTTTCTTCTTCTTCCTCACTATAGCAAAAATAGGCGTAATTATTAATCCCAAAAATGTCATTAGGGCCTAATCTCTAATGACCGCCATTAGAGAATCATGTTCATAAGTTGTTGATTAATAGTTTCTATTAGGCTTTAATAATTAATAATTTTAGCTGATTTTTATGTAAGAATTTCTTGCTGGTCAAAATGGAACTTAAAATTGATTTTACAGATAAAGAAATTACTCCCTGGGGAGGCATTTCTTTGATGCAGCAATTTTTGAGAAAACTAAAAATGGAAGAAGTTTTCCAGCGTCTGCCTTTACCGGAACAAGGCTCCAACAGAGGATATTCTCCCCATCAATTATTATTGCATTTTTGGATTGGAATATGGTGCGGAGCAAGTTGTTTCGAGCATTTAGAAGTTACCAGACAGGATGAAGTTATAAAAGAACTTTTCGGATGGAAAAGAATGGCAGGCAGCAAAGCATTCCAGAGATACTTCAGCAAGTTTTCCCAGTCCACTAATCAAGAAGTATTTACCAAGCTATACCAATGGTTTTTTAGTAATTTGCTGTTTGATAATTACACGTTAGACTTTGATTCTACTATTTTCACACGTTATGGAAACCAACAAGGAGCAGAAGTTGGTTATAATCCAAAGAAACCAGGTCGAAAATCACACCATCCTTTAATGGCATTTGTTTCAGATTGCCGAATGATAGCCAACTTTTGGTTACGCCCGGGTAATAGTTAT
>DATGNN010000009.1:0-8557 GCA_035306725.1 Chitinispirillaceae bacterium
AATCCACCGATTCTTATTCTTGATGAAGCGACGTCGTCAGTTGATGCAACAACTGAAAAACAGATACAGGAAGCTATTGCCAGGCTGATTGAAGGGCGTACAACAATTGCAATCGCTCATCGGTTATCTACATTGAGAAACGCAGACAGACTCATTGTAATTAATGAAGGCAAAATCGCGGAAATCGGTAATCATGATGAACTGGTGAGAAATAACGGGATTTATGCAGATTTGGTGCAATCACATACGAAAATAAATGAATTACAGTCTGTAATGTGGGGAGGATGAAAACTTTGGCAGAAGTAAAATTGACAAGAAAAGGGGATCAGGTTCTGGCAACTGACACAAAAGGTGAACAGTTTCCGGTTGATATAGTATGGCTTCGTCCTGCAACCGGAATCGGAAAAGAGATATCTTTGCTTACCGAAAACAACAGGTCGATTGTTATAGACAGTATGAACAGGCTGGATCAACTATCACAAAAAATTGCACAGGATGAACTTAAAAAAAACTATATCATTCCTGAAATAAAGAGAATAATCAATACCCGGATCTATTTGGGAAACCGGTATTTTGAAGTTGAGACAGACAGGGGAGATTTTAAATTCGTGCTGAAAAATCCATACACTGCAATCAGAAAGAGTGGAGATGGATTAATGATAAGAGATGTTATGGGCAATATCTATGCAATTGCAGATATATCACAACTCGATAAAAAATCGAGAATAGAACTTGATCGTATTCTTTAATACCTGAATGGGTGTTTGTGCCTGCAAGATTGCTGAGAACTTGTACAACGGATTTTATGCTTATGAAAGAAATCTGGTGATAAGGCCAGATGGGTAAAAAGTCTCGTTATGCTCATGTACACGAAAAAGACAGGTGTAAAGGAATAATTCGAATTCAGGTATTAATCAGAAAGCGAACGAGATTCCGAATCCGGTTGCACCCAGAACGAAAAACGACCCCCCAATTATTGTACCTGTCAATTTAGTCTGATAAGCTTTTTTCTTGTCATGATATTCGCGCATCGCATTGTCGGGTTCTGCTTTTGCTGCGTCGTCCCAGTCTGAATAAGCTTTAGGTAATTGTGGCCCAAAAATGGCAGTTGTTATCAGACCAGCTCCGCCAACGCAGAGTGAAGAGATTCGTAAGATTTTTTTTAATTTGACATTATCCTTCTTGTCTTTATTTTTCATTCCGGTTTTTGGTTTTTTTACAGAAGCAGATTCATCACTGTCTGAAATTGAGTAAGAAAAAGGTATGTTATCCTGGACATACTGGATTTTATCATTAATTGTAAAATGAAACTGTCCATTTTGTTTGAAAAGTCCATTTTCAATTCTGATATTGGTATTCTGGGATTTTATGCCGTAAACGGAAAATCGGAGACTGAAATTACTGAATGTAACTTTTCCTGATTCACGTGATACAAGTATACCATTCCAGTCAAACGGGTTAGGAAGTTGTTCGCTTTGGGAATTAAATTCACCATCATTGATAGTTGTAAAGATTACCGGGTTATCTTGAGATCCTTCAACTTCAAGGTGACCCTGTACATGAAGTCCGGTAAAGGGTTTAAATAAAAAGATACAACCCTCTTTAATAACAGCTTTTTTCCCGTCAGGTACAAGTAGATCCTGTTCTACAATGTATGGATTACCATCAGATTCAAGTACCATGGATGTTATATCACCTGTTACATGGGTTTCTGAATAGGAAACTGAAAACACCAGAAGAATCAAAAAGAAAATTGTTTTGTTCATATGAGTTCCTTACCTGGGTAAAATAAGCAATATGGTTAAATAAAATAGTTGAAAAAACAACAAAACTCAACAATTCTTTAAATAAACTGATTATTGTATAGACGCCAGTTCACTGTTGGCTTTTTTAAATCTTGGGTGATCCGGTTTATTACTGTATGCTCTTTTTACAATATTCCAGGCATTTAGGGCTTGAATTCTAGATTCAGGAGAAGGGTTTTGTACATGATTTTTTGACCATATTATTGCAGTATAATACAATGCATCGTTGCGAATTTCGTTTCTGCTCCGGACAACACTGGGTTTGGTTAATGCGCTTTGAAAAAGTTGGAGGGCTTGTCCTGTTTTTCCCATACTCTCATACATTTTTGCACATAAAAAATCATACTGTGCATCATTGTAGTTTTTGCTGTTTGCAATATATAAAGCATCTTTATTTCTGTTTGTTTTCAGATATGCTTCAAAAAGAAGAAGAGTTCGTAACTGACCTTCAGGCCCGTTTTCATCGACTTTTTCCAGAGCTGTAATCACATCGCTGTAAGCGCCGGCTATTGCTGCTTTTTTTCCTGTTTCAAGAAGATCACTGCTTTCATATTTTAACTTGAGTTTTTCAACAGCAGAAAGTTCCGGTTTTGGGGGTTCCTGTTTAATCGTTTCTTGTGAAGGTTTTTTGGGCACAGAAGGTACTTTTTGGGGTTTAGGTTTAGGTGCGACTGTACCGGCAGGTTTTGCTTCAGGCTTTTTTACAGATTCTGCATTATTTGAAACCGGTTTGTTTTCAGATGATGAAAGCGGTTTCAGGCTGTCTGTTGTTTGTGGAGATTCTGTGACTGGAGACCTGGTATCAGTACTTTGCTCCATAGAAGGTTGTTCAGGTGTAACTGAAGCGACAGTTTTTTCATTTCCCAGTTGGGTATCAGGTCCTGTCAGTAAGAAAAATGTAATTAAAGCTGCAATTATTGCAACAGCAGATGCTGGGACCAGAATCTTTCCCGAGAATTTTGCAATGATATTTTTTTTTCTGAATTTACCGAAACTTTCAGGATTAGCCTGAAACTGCTTGATAACTTTTGCCGGCGGCTCATTGGAAATTGATCTGTGAATCGATTCAAGTTCTCTAAGCAGGGTTTCCATATTCGGATAACGATCTTCTCTGTTAAGATGAAGACATTTTTGAGATGTTTTTGACAGTATCGGAGAGATGTGAAAATCAAAATCTGTAAACCTGCGGTAATCATTCATTATTTTCTTTTTCATCAGGTTTGTAATTGTATCCTGAGGAAATGTTTTTGTACCGGTAAGCATTTCATAAAGAATCGCACCAAAGGAATAAATATCTGTGCGGCAGTCTATATCCACTCCGTCCATCTGTTCCGGAGACAGGTACTGCATTGTTCCAACAATATTTCCTTCAACAGTATGCAGGCTTGTTTCTGTGGGGCGGGCAATCCCGAAATCCATCAACCGGACATCACCGTTTTTAGAGATCATAATGTTTGCAGGCTTAAGATCACGGTGAATCACACCTTGATAGGTTTTACCGTAAATCAGAAATTCCTGACTGTGTGAATAAGCCAGGGCACGCGCTATAAAAAGTGCAATGGAGTTGCAAACTGTATCGGGCAGTTTTCCATGTTTTGAGATGAATGCTTCCAGCGATTCACCGTCAATAAACTCCATTTCAAGATATGGTAAGCCATTCCATTCACCAACATTATAGATTTCCACGATATTTGGGTGATGAAGTTTTGCAGTTATTTTGACTTCAGTTTCAAATCTGCTTTTTAAGTCAGACTGCTGGTTTGGAAGCAGGATTTTTACAGCTCTGAAAACCTCAAGTTTTTCGTTCCAGATTTTGTATACTTTTGCCATTCCACCGCAGCCGAGCAATCCGACAACCGTTCCGGAGCCAAGAGGAATGGGATCTTTTCCGTTTGGGAGAATATTTGTACCATTCCTTATTGATGTATTGTCGAGACCGGTATTTGTTTGTTGTGCATACGGATTGGTTGAACCCAGAGAGGTTGCATCCAGTTTTTTACCAGGCTGTAAACTGCCAAACAGAGAATTATGCACATCGCCTTCAACAAAAGTTTTTTCAATATTTTTTCTGTTTTCAGAAAAATCCTGATCCGATTGTTTGGTCATATTGTTTTCACTTATTGGGTTTTATTAAAAGAATGCTACGATTTCAAGTCCTGTCAGACACAGTGAACCGCCGATAATTCCTAATATACTTAAAATTTTCGATTTATTTGCATCTTTACGTAATTTGTCCGAATCAGCAACGGGAAACCCGGCCTGTTCATTATACTGTTTATAAAGTCCATATTCAATAGCACCAAAAATGAAACCAGCTGCAGTTCCGGCTCCTAAAATCAGCCTGAACATGTCTTTTTTTCCAAAAGTTTTTTCTTTTTCAAGTTCTTTTGCAATAGATACCATTTCACCCTTGGGTATAACAAGGTCTTCAGATATGGGATGGTATTTTGTGTTGGAATGGCGGATTTCCAGTCTGTATTTGCCGGGATTCATAAATTCGTTTGAGAGCGGGGTTTTCCCAAGCTCAGTAGAAACGTAAACGTCAGCACCTTCAGGATCTGAGGTGATTTTAAGAGTTCCAAAATTTGATTTTATGGTTTTTTCGATAACTGTTGTTTCATTGTCCTGAATGAAAATATCCTCTTCAGTACTGGAACGTTGAACCGGGTCAACAAGTTTTAGTGTATATTGACCGGGTTTGAGTTTTTTATTGTCTACAGGAGAATTCCCGATGAACATATTGTCCAGCCATACTTCAATTCCATCTGGAACAGTATGCACTGTTAAGGATCCGTCAGCGAACACTATTTTGAATATACCGAAAATCAGTATAAACCGCAAAATAAGTGGAAAAACAGTTCCGGTTTTCATTATTGCAACTCCTTGCAGAGAAAGGTAATTGTGTTCCCAATATCGGGTTTATTCAATAATTTAATATCTGAATAGTGACAATTCCATCACGAGTGTATTTTATTTGGTATCTGCAATACCGGTTTAAAGCTTCCTGTTTGAAAGTATCGCATCAATTCCCGATATATTCAGCAATGATGTAAGCTCATTGGAAATACTCCCGACAGTTCTTAAATATCCGGATAACAATCTTAAATGACAAAACCAGATTATCTTCGCTGCGTGAGAAGTGTAATGGAAAGGTCGTTTCCCTTACTCTGGCTATCAGGATAACCGATCTGTGTGGTCACCTGATGTTGCTCTGAACAATTATTCGCAAAAACAAATCACCCCAAAGTTGATTTGAAATTTCTGCAAAAGTTCATTTTTCACAAGATTGTCTTTATTCAGATATCAGATAATTTAAATTAATAGCGAAATAATATATATTATTTTTTAATCCGCAGAAAATTTTCTCTGCAGAAATTTTCAGATATGTTGTAAATTACATTCTTTTAGCCGGGGGGTATCTTGTCCAATTACAGTAAAGTTATATGGAAAGAGGGAATGTTTCTCCAGCCACAGCATTTCCAGCAGACTGAGAAGTATTTATTTAATACTATTAATAACAGAATTGCTGCATGTCAGCCATTTTATTATGGTATTACACAGCTTGAGATAGACAAAGATGCCCTGGTAAATGAACTGTTTACTTTGAAAAACTGTTCAGGTGTTTTATACGATGGTACAGTGTTTTCTATTCCGGTGGATAATTCTGCACCAAAGTCCCGTTCTTTTACTGATCATTTCAGTCATGACCAGCAGAAACTCAATGTCTTTCTTGCTTTGCCCTTAATGGTGGAAGGCAAGGGAAGTTACGGTGGTATAGGAGCAGATCAATATTCGGTTTGCAGGTATAACAGTAAGACATCCAAGGTAACAGATGAGGTTTTTGGTACACAGAAAAAAGATATTGAACTGGGTGAATTTAATTTTCAGATTCTTTTTGAAGATGAATCGCTGGACAGTTATTCATCTGTTCAAATTGCCCGACTTAAACGGACCTCAAGCGGGCTTATAGAGCTGGATGAAGAGTACATACCACCTGTATTGCAAATAAACGCTTCACGTTACCTGATGGGAAAGATAAGGAGTCTTCTTGAACTGCTCATGGCAAAATGCAGTTCACTTTCTCAGGGACGGCGACAGATAGAAGGTGGTTTTGCCGAATTTTCAAGTTCAGAAGAAACTGCATTCAGACTTCTTCAGACTCTTAATACTTATACTCCGCTTTTAAACTATCAGCACAATTCCGGCATTTCTCACCCATTTCAGTTATATACAGATCTTTCCATGCTTGCAGGTGCTCTGAGTTCATTTTCTGCGCAGGTATCTCTTAAAGATTTCCCCATGTATGAGCATCATAACCTTACAGCAACGTTAATCAGGCTTGAACATATCATTCGCACGGTACTGGAAGCTGATATTTCAGCCGGATGTGTTAATGTTCCTGTTGATCAGGTTAATTCCGCTACATTTGTATGTAAAGTTCCAGATGAGAGATTGTTATCAAGTGCAAAATTTTATTTTGGTGTTTCTGCACGTGTTCCCGAAAAAGAACTTATTGTAGGTGTTCTTCAAAGAATCAAAATGTGTTCGCGTGACAGAATTGAGCTTTTGATATCTTCTGCAATGCCCGGATTACCTCTTATGCATGTATCGCGTCCACCTGAAACCCTTTCGACTAAACCTGGATTCATCTATTTTTCTCTGGATCAGAAGAATCAGTTCTGGAACGGGATTCAAAGCAGCGGAAGCATTGCGTTTTATTTTCCAAACAACTATCCTGAACTCAAACTGGAAATGCTTGCTTTAAAAGAATGAACAGGATGTGTAACTTAAAACTGTCAAGGATATCAATGTGAGTGCATCATTTGTAGATACAATTACAAGTCAGACATTAAGAATTGATGTAACGAAAACATTCGGTGCAGCAAAAGACCTTAGCGGATTATGTACTGATATTTTTCTTATCGTGATTCGGATGCGTGAAGCAGAGGATCTTGGTGAGCCTGCGGCTCTCAGAAAACTTATCGGTTATTTTTTGAATCTGCTGGAGAAAAACTGTAAAGCAACAGGTATAAGCAGTGAATCAGTTTTTGATGCAAAATACGCACTGGTTGCATTGATTGATGAAACTGTGTTGAGTATTCCTGGTGTTTGTCGTGATTACTGGTTTTCCAGACCGCTGCAGCTGGATCTGTTTGGTGATAATATCGCAGGTGAAGAATTCTATAACAAATTGCAAAAACTTCTGCTCCAGACTGAAAAGAAAAAGGATGTTCTGGAGGTTTACTATATCTGTTTATCACTGGGATTTGAAGGTAAATACAAGCTTTTCAACCCTGAAGAACGTCAGGCAATTATTGATGATCTTGGTAGAAAACTGCGTAGAACCCGCATTCGGGCTTCTACAGGTCTTTCTCCTCATGGGAGCAGAGCTGACAATGTCTCTTTACGGAAAAAAAACAGCGGTTTCTTTTTTCCGATATGGTTGTCAGCATTAATCCTTGCTGCAATTACAGGTGGACTCTACGCTGTTTTAATCCATTTCAGTAATTCCCAATTAGCCGAAATTATGACAATGCTGAATCAGATCAGTTTTAAGTGACCTGATAAAATGCAATCGATAAGAACTTGTAAGGAATATTTATGAAAAAATTATCACCATGGCTGATTATCACATGGTTAATTCTGTTTGTTGCAGGGATAGCTGCTGCTGTAATTGGCGTTTTGACCAGTATTCCGGATAGCCTTTCATGGTTTATAGCTGCATTATTCTGGGTTGCGTCAATTTCATGGATAATTATCAGAATAGTTTCGGTAAAAGCTTCGGTTAAAAAAACGGGTGTTGCTTTTCTGGGAAATCAACAGGTTTTTTCCAGAATCAGCAAAGAAACCCAGGAGGCTGTTGCCCGATATACTGATGCAGTTAACAGACGTGGAATACTTAAAAAGAGTGCACTTTATGAACGGCCATGGTTTTTACTGTCTGGAACCTCAAAAGCAGGAAAAAGTTCTCTTTTAGCCGGTTCAGGATTGAGTTTTCCTCTGCGCTATCCTTCAGAAAAAGATGGATTGATCGTTGAAGGTGCGCCTCAGGTTATGTGGTATTTTGCTAATGAGGCAGTGTGGATTGATACACCTGGCTGTTATATGGAAGATGAAAACAAGGATGAGTGGCAGGCTCTCATAGCTGCGCTAAAAGACGCCAGACCTGTGAACCCTGTGGATGGAATAGCTCTTGTTGTAGATACAAGTGAGGTTCTTAACAGTGATGACAAAGGTATAAAAGATCTCGCACGAAAGCTCAGAAGCAGAATCGATGAGCTGATATCCCAATGGGGTATTGAGTTTCCGGTTTATCTGCTTTTTAACAGAACAGATGAAGTACCAGGTTTTAAGGAATATTTTGGTGAACAGCTTAAAAGAAGTCAGGAACAGATTTTTGGTGCCACTCTTTCTGCCAAATCTCAGTCTATAACACCAAGATTTGCTTTCATTGAAGAATTCAATATATTGTGCAAATCCCTGACCGATTTGCGGCTGGATAAGCTTCATAAAGAACGGGATGAAGCAAAAAAGCGGATGATCTGCCGTTTCGTAATCCATTTTGAAGGAATTCAACAAAAGTTGGGTTCACTGATCGCAGAACTGTTTAAATCATCCAGCTATGAAGGAAAGCCGATTTTCAGGGGATTTTATTTTACAAGCTGTTTTGAACAGAAAAGTGAACAAAACACCACTTCCGTTACTTCTACATCCAGTATCAGTTCTACAATAGTCAATCATCCGCTGAATCC
>DATGNN010000010.1:0-3643 GCA_035306725.1 Chitinispirillaceae bacterium
AAACCCTTTGCGGTAAGCTTCCACAAAGGAAAATCACTGTTCTTGCAGCTCAGGGATACAGCTCCTACGGTAATCAGATCGGTCTTTCTACTGGTCATGTTACGGAAATTTACGATGAAGGTTATGTTGCGAAACGCATGGAAATAGGAGCGGTTGTTGGTGCTGCACCCAAAAGTAACGTTATCAGAAAACAACCCTCACCTGGTGACCTGATTGTGCTCACCGGAGGACGGACAGGACGTGACGGATGCGGTGGTGCAACAGGATCATCAAAAGAACATACAGAGGAATCCATTAACACCTGCAGTGCAGAAGTTCAAAAAGGAAATCCGCCAACAGAACGCAAACTTCAAAGACTGTTTCGTAATCCACAGGTAAGCAGGCTCATTAAAAGATGTAACGATTTCGGAGCAGGAGGAGTTTCTGTTGCCATAGGAGAACTTGCTGATGGATTGATAATCGATCTTGATACCATACCGCGTAAATATGAAGGTCTTGATGGAACAGAGCTTGCCATTTCCGAATCGCAGGAACGAATGGCTGTTGTCTTAGACCCTGATGACCTCGAAAGTTTTATCAAACATGCATCCCAGGAAAATCTCGAAACTGCTGTTGTAGCAAAAGTTACAAGTGACAACCGCCTTAAAATGATCTGGCGCGGCAAAATCATTGTTGACTTAAGCAGAGATTTCATAAACTCGAATGGCGTTGAGCAACAAACAGACATAATCGTATCCGCACCATCTTCAGATACTGTATTTAAAACCAGCCTGATCAAAACCAGACAATCTGGTATCAGATCCAGATGGCTTGAAATACTTGAAAATCTCAACGTCTGCAGTCAAAAAGGCCTTGTAGAAAGATTCGACAGCACAATCGGAGCCGGTTCGGTTTTCCTTCCATTTGGCGGTAAATACCAGTCTACACCTGCCGAGAGCATGGTTGCAAAAATTCCTCTTTTAAAAGGTGAAACCAACTGTGCAACTGCCATGAGTTTCGGGTATAACCCGTCAGTTGCAAAATGGAGCCCATTTCATGGTGCCCTGTACGCTGTTATAGAATCGGTTGCAAAAATCACGGCTATCGGAGGTGATTATAGAAAAATCCGCCTCACTCTTCAGGAATATTTCGAAAAAATCGGTTCTGATCCCATAAAATGGGGAAAACCTTTTTCTGCACTGCTTGGAGCTTATCTGGCTCAAAATGAACTCTTGATACCTGCAATCGGAGGGAAAGACAGTATGTCTGGTACATTCAAAGATCTCAATGTACCCCCTACACTTGTTTCTTTCGCGCTCGCGCCTGTTGAAGCCGATAAAGTTATATCACCTGAATTCAAAGAAGCCGGATCCCGCGTTGTTCTCGTAAAAGCTGTCCGCGACAAGTTTGAAATTGTTGATTTTCAGAAACTACGGAAAAATTACTCAGCAATCTATAACGGAATTCAAAAAGGATCAATACTCTCGGCTCATACGATTAAAACTGGCGGTATTGCTGAAGCAGTCAGCAAGATGAGTTTCGGAAACCGGATCGGTATGCAATTCACAACCAGTCTTGACGAATCTCAACTGTTTTCCTATGATCCGGGCTCCATGATACTTGAAATTCAGGGTGAAACAGACCTTGATACCCTTTTCCCGGACACTGATCACCTTATTCTTGGTGAAACTATCAATGATCCGGTTATTCGTATTGATGAAACGGAACTGCAAATCAGTTTACTCCAGAAAACATGGGAATCACCACTTGATAAAATCTTCCCTGCCGGTTCTGAACACTCCGGTAATGTTACCGAGTTTCTGCCATATACAAAACGGAATAAATTACGCCCCGCAACACGCCTGGCTTCTCCCAGGGTACTGATAACTGTTTTTCCAGGTACAAATTGCGAATATGATACTGCCTGTGCCTTTGAACGGGCAGGTGCAGTTACCGATTCTTTTATTGTAAAGAATCTGACACCTGTGGATGTAGATAATTCTGTCAAGGCAGTCGTCGAAAAAATAAAACAGGCTCAGATTATCATGATACCGGGAGGTTTCAGTGCCGGTGATGAACCGGATGGCAGCGGCAAGTTTATCGCAGCTTTTTTCCGAAACCCGCACATAAAGGACGCCGTAACAGATCTTGTCAACAAACGTGACGGATTGATGCTTGGTATCTGTAACGGTTTTCAGGCACTGATCAAACTTGGTCTCGTTCCGTTCGGAGAGATTCGTGATATGGATGAAAACAGTCCTAATTTAACCTTTAATACAATTGGAAGGCATATATCACATATGGCCTATACAAAAGTTTGCTCTGTCAAATCTCCCTGGTTATCTTTTCTTAATCCGGGTGATCTACACGCTGTTGCAGTTTCACACGGTGAAGGACGGTTTGTTGCTCCACAAAACCTCATTGAGCAAATGTACAATAACGGCCAGATAGCAACACAATACGTTGATGTCAATGGTAAAATAACTGCTGATTCCAACCTTAATGGCTCTTTCTGTGCCATTGAAGGTGTAACCAGCCCTGATGGAAGAATATTCGGAAAAATGGGACATTCAGAACGAACAGGTAACTTTGTTGCACGCAATATTTATGGAAACAAAGACCAGAAACTGTTTTATGCTGGTGTGAATTATTTCAAATAACTGTATTGATCTGTAAACATTTCTGTAAAAAGAGTGAATAAAAGCTCGGGGAAATGGCCAAAAATATAATACCAAGCAAATTCCAGTATTTCAAGACCCAATTTTACAAACCAGGATTAAAAGACATCTTACTCTTATTTGTTTAGTTTGTAACTTCTTTCTTATTGGTTTCCGGTCTTTCCGTAAATCGGGACTATATAATTGTTCAGACAGCATTTAAGTACGCTTATAACAGATTGAAAAACCATTGGATTTTCGGTAAAATTACATTTGCGACAACGGCAACGGTAGTTATGATAATAATAATATCAATTGTAAATACCGGTATAGACATTTCGATTGGTATTGAATTTCTTTTTCCTTTTTGTTATTTTACCTTTCGTTGATTTACTTCCCTTTGTTAATTTATTATAGAATGTTTTCCGTTCGTTAATGAAACTTATTTCTGTAATCTTTCTTGCAGTTGTTGCAACGATATCTTCTAAAGATTTGTCCGCTTATGAAAGCATGTCACAAAACAGCCTGGATGCTGTTAACAAGACCTGCAGTTTGCCCCGGTATCATAATAAAAACAGCAGCGAAATACCGGATTATTACCAGCGCAGCAGTGAATTTGGCAAATTGCCGGATAACGGTGCAGCATACTGTGGCCCGGTTTCAATTTCCAACTCATTTGTTCACTTAGCCAGACAGGGTTTTGATAATATTATCAGTGTTCTTTGCGATTCAGACAAGGAGCAACATGAACTTATCAAACTATTGGGTTCATCCCGATATATTAACACAGGTAAAGAGGGTTCAAGCCCGCAAGCCATGTGTGATGGTGTTTCCAGATTCCTTCAGGATCGTGGATACGATTCGGCAAGATTGGAATATTACGGATGGCGCCAGGTTTCTTCAAAATTCAATACAGGAATCAGTGTGCCGGATTTAAATATCGTCAAAGCTGCTATTGTTAATGGTTATCCGGTATGGCTTAATATCGGCTGGTACAGATATTCCAA
>DATGNN010000011.1:0-6563 GCA_035306725.1 Chitinispirillaceae bacterium
GCAAAATGCATTGCGCAAAGAGGATCTGGACAGTGAGTAAACCCCCACGTATGGCCAAGTTCATGAAGAATTTCTTTTAACACCCGTTCACGAAACAGATCCGGATTTTCACTTAGACCATAAAAAGACTGACATAAACGTGGTAATGCCACTATCGCCTGACAGCCTTTCAGAACGGCTTCACCAAAAATAAAGTTATGCCCTTCTGCATAACAATCGGCATTTATCAAACCTATCAGAGTTCCCCGCCTATAATGATTCATTTCCCGGATATATTCCAGAAGCGCATCTCCAAGATATTGTTCCCTTTTTTTGTTATATGCACCGGATGGTATTCTTGTTTGTTTTTCCTTTACGCTTTTAACACCAGCCATTTCGGGAAGCATATTTATCAACCACTCTAAAAGTTCATCAGAGACTGATCCCATTGGGAACAGAAAAATTTTTTTGTCAATTGCCATTTGTTACCTTTCCGCAGTAGTGCCCAAATACTCTAAACAGCACAGCAAAATATCGGCCCAACTTTTGGAGCATTTTTTGCAATAATTTACTCAGAGTACACGACTTGTCTGGTTCAAAGGAGATATTATGGATTTTATTGATAGAGATGCTATCAGAAAGGGTTTTGTGGGACAGGAAGATGGACATATCTATTTTTTTTATAGACCCAAGGGAATCGAAGCCAAAGGTCCTGAAGATGTGTCAAACATATTATTTATAATGCATCCGTTCGATTCTAAAAACTATCGTCTCATATCTCTTGATTCTCCCCAGTTTCCATCCCAGGATGCCAGGTTCAATATGGTTACCGGTTACGTGATGAAAGTTGACTCAAAACAAAATATAATACTTGATGAGTTAAACCGAAAAGTTGAAGTTGTAGATGGCAGTGCTCGTGTATCTCAAGCGTCAAGCCGTCCTTGTGGAGAGGGCGTTTATTCCATTGTAAGCCATAATGACCAGGCTCATCTTGTATATATACTTGAAATCCCTCGTAATGACGGTAAAGTGAAAAACGAATTACATATAAATGATGAAGGTGTTTTTTTGTTTGGTATTTATAATCCTTATTATGAATCTTCTGAATCACAACTTTCACCTTCACTGTCTTTTCCTGAAAACCTTAAAGCGCTACTGAATAATGATAGGATCATATATGATCACATACCTGAATTTCTCAATTATTCAGGTATTAAATTTGCACTTTTCCGGCTACCAGCAGATTCTCTTAAGTCTGTTAAAAAACAGATCGGTTCACTACCAGATACCGAAAAAACAGCTGACATTTTACACGACCTGAGACTGCAAAAAGAGAAATTCCCGACAGAACCTATGTTTAAAGGTAAATGGAATTAGTTTGATGTTAATTTATTGCAAAGGGTAATCAAATGACTCCACAATATATGGTAAGAACTTCCTGCAATTTACAGAAGGATATAGAAGAAGCATTCTCTGATTTAATTCATACACGATGGTCTGTTCAAGAAGCTTCGTGGTGCCCACCTGTAGATTTATTCGAAACTGAAGATGCCTACATTATTGTCGTAGATTTACCTGGAGTAGATATTTCAGCGATGGAATTAAAAATTGAACAAAAAAGAGTCACATTGTGTGGGCAACGTAAAATCCCTTTTTCTGACATAAAAAACCGGCATTTGTTTATTGAACGATCCTATGGCCAGTTCTGCCGAATTGTAGATCTTCCAGGTACTGTTAACGTGAATGAAACAAAAACCAATTACAACACTGGTTTATATGAAATATACCTTCCAAAAGTCGATAAATCGAGTATTCATTAAACTAAGAAGGTGATAAGTACCATTTGGACAATAATTATGAAGTTTTATAGAAAATGTATTATGGAGCTTTTCCAGGATTGATTGATGGTATAAGACAGTTATTGATACTGTTCAGGCATAAAGAATTTTAAATACTAATTACGGGAGAATTATATGTCAGGAATCGAAGAAAAACTTGCTCTTAGACCTGAAGATACTCAGCCTGTTGTTGATTTCAGTAAACTTGACTTTGAAACAACTGACGAACTCAGGCCACTTGAAGAAATTGTTGGACAGCCACGAGCTGTTAAAGCTCTTGAACTTGGCCTGGGCATCAGAAATAATGGATATAATATATATATGTCCGGTATAAGCGGGATGGGGAGAAAATCGTTGGTAAGAGATATTCTGAAACGAAAAGCCGAATCTGAACCAACTCCTTCTGACTGGATTTTTGTAAACAATTTTACTCAAGAAGACCGTCCGATTGCCATAAAGCTACCCCCGGGTAAAGGCAAAGAATTACGTCGTGAAATGGATATACTGATTGAACGGCTAAAGGATGATATCCCGCGTGCTTTTCGTCAGGAAGACTTTAGCAGAGAAAAACAACGCCTTAATCAGCATTATGAAAAACAAGGTAGGGAAGCATTTTCACGGGTTGAACAACTCGCACAGCAAAAAAATCTCATTCTCAAGGAAACTCCTGACGGCAGAGTATTGATGATACCTAAAAAAGATGATCATCAAATGAGTAATGAAGAGTTCGAAGCACTTTCATCTGCTCAAAAAGAGGAAATTTCCAGAAATCAGCAAGAAGTCGGTCAGGCAATAAATGCCATTTTTAACGAGCAAAGTGAAATTGGTATAAACCTTAGAGAAGAAGTTAAAAAAATTGAACGGGATTTTGCCTCAAAACTGATTGATCCGGCTATCGATAAAATTCTTTCAAAATACAAAAATGATAAACTTGAGTCGTGGTTTTCACAAGTTCGAGAAAATATGAAAGAAAATCTTGGCCGGTTCAGAGAGAAGGAAGGTGGACAACAACAGATGCTGGCCTCTATGCTGGGTGGAGCAGTACCGGAAGAGAAGTTTCCTGAATATAGAATAAATGTTGTTGTCGATAACAGTGAACTAAAAGGTGCTCCGGTTATCTTTGAGGAATCTCCAAATTATAAAAATATATTTGGTACCATCGCAGGAACAGTCGACCGTTCCGGAAGGCTTTTCACCAGCTTTAATAATATTAAAGCTGGAAGTATTCTCCGGGCAAATGGAGGATATCTGATATTTAACATCATGGATGCATTAAGCGAGCCACTTGTCTGGAAAGAACTAAAACGAAGTCTTAAAAGCAGAGAACTTGAATATCATATGTACGATCCATTTGGAGTATTCTCTGCCTTTTCACTGAGACCTGAACCGATATCACTTGACATAAAAATCGTTGTTATTGGTAGTCCTCTTGTTTATCATCTGCTGCAAATTTATGATGATGATTTTCAAAATCTCTTTAAAGTAAAAGCTGAATTCTCTCCAGAACTTAGTCAAAGTGAAAATACCGGACTGGTTATTGCCAGATTCGTAAAAAAGCTGAAAAACAATAACAACCTTTTACCATTTGATAATAGCGCCATAGCTGAATTGTTAAAAGCAGGTGCAAGACTGGCCGGAGATAAAAGTAAAATAACAGCTGAACTCAGCCGTTTATCAGATATTATTCATGAATCCAGTTTTTGGGCCCAAAAAGACAACTCTTCTATTGTCAAAAACATTCATGTGCACAAAGCAAGTAAAGAAAAAATATACAGATCAGATCTTATTGCAGAAAAAATGCGTGAATATATTTCCAACGGAACGCTCCTTATTAATGTTAAAGGTACTTCAATCGGTCAGGTGAATGGACTCAGCATAGTTCAGTTAGGAGATTATTCTTTCGGCAGGGCTTCAAGAATCTCTGCCAGTGCAGGTATTGGTAATTCTGGTCTAATTAATATTGAAAGGGAAAGCCGCCTAAGTGGGAGTAATTTTGATAAAGCTATGCTTATTCTTGAGGGTTTTTTTCGCAACAAATACGCCTCAAAACACCCTGTGGCTCTATCTGCTTCAATTGCGATGGAACAAAGTTACGGATTAATCGAAGGTGACAGTGCAACACTTGCTGAACTACTATGTCTCTTAAGTTCATTTGCAGAAGTCCCTTTAAGGCAAGACATTGCTGTTACCGGTTCTGTAAATCAACACGGACAAATACAGGCTGTTGGAGGTGTTACACAGAAAGTTGAAGGATTTTTTGATATTTGTAAACATATAGGATTAACATCGGAGCAGGGATGCTGTATTCCCGCTTCGAATGTCAGAAACCTTATCCTGCGTCCGGAAATAGTTGATGCAGTGAGAAGTAAAATGTTTCATGTCTGGGCTGTCACCTCTGTTGATGAAGCACTTGAACTGCTTAGTGGATTACCTGCAGGTAATACTGATGAAACAGGTTCTTTTCACTGGAAAGTGGATCAGCGTTTGATCTCAATGCTAAACATTGTCAAAAAGCAAAGAGCCCTCTCTTTTGAACATGAGTACCCTGCTTATCGTTCTTCACCACACGGTTCACGAGATCCTCGTCCACGTTTTCCAGGAGATCAAGACTGCACATGATAATAAATTAGTATTAATTGATTTTTGGGAACGAAAACGGATAACTGACATGAAACGAACAACGCAGCAAATAAAAAGGGATATTGAAGAACTGCTTGCATGGGATATCCGTGTTAATGAATCAAGTATTAGTATTGATGTAAAAGACCATACAGTTCTTTTAAACGGTACTGTCAGATCGTTTCTTGAACGTCAGGCAGTAGAAAATGATGCATGGACAATACCTGGTGTTTCTAAAGTGGATAACAATCTGGCAATCAAACAACATCATCAGAAAGTACCTCCGGATGACGAGGAAATCAAATGGAATATTGTAAGTACCTTTACACTCAATTCCCAGATTGATAAAGCCAGTATCGATGTTTCTGCAAATAATAGAGTAGTATTGCTTAGCGGATCAGTGAATCAATTCTGGAAAAAGTTATATATCGAAGAAGTTGTTTTTCAGGTTCCTGGAGTAATTGAAGTAGTTAACACTCTTTCTGTGGTTCCGGAAAGTAAATTTCATGATAAAAAAATTGCCTCTGATATTATTGATGCCCTTGAAAGGATTGGTGATATCAATATTGAAAAAGTAAATGTCGAAGTTAACGAAGGACAAGTCACTCTTAAAGGAACTGTTCCAGACTGGCATGCATATTCTGAAGCTCATAATGCAGCAAAACATGCAAGAGGTGTTATTGACCTTATTAATAAACTGATTATTTCTCATTAACACCTTTAAAATCACTATTATAATTATTATATATGCATCGCTGCAACATAGAATTGCTACACGACAGCTTAACACCCAAAGCATGAAGAGGATAACAACATATTATGGAATCTGCTTTTTGTGTTACGGAAGTGGAAACTGCAAAACAATCTGAGAAGAGATGCATTTTTTACTTTCACACACACCCAAAACACAGTAGAGTTTTCAGAAATAACTTACTGTCATATTCACTTGAAGCATTTCAGGAAATATTACCATTCAAATTTCCATCAAATTGGAGGGCACTATGCCATCTTGCATTCCTGTTGTAATAATCTTACTGTGTTTTACTGGATTTTCACAAATAATTGATATCAGACGTGATACCGACAATTTAAAATCTGAATTCATTTTTAAAAATGATAATATCATACCATACAAAAATTATTCAACTGACGACAGTACCTTTTTTATTGCAGATACACTTAATGATACAATACCAGAAGACAGCTTGCAAAATGGAGCTTTAGTCAGAAGAAGTGCCGTACGGTTTTATACTGCCGGGTTTGGTCCTGCCAACCTGCAAAATGTCGAGTCTGAAGGTCTGGCATACAATTTTTTTGGAGGTTATATGTGGGAACCGGCAGACTATGCCATGATCCGGGCTTCAGGTGATATCACAACCGATTTTTCTAATTCATTACTTTTAAGTGCAAGCCTTGGAGCAAACCTTTATCCATTAATAAAAGATATTTCCCCTTTTATCGGAGGCGAAATGGGATTTGGTTACAGCAGAGGAGGTGGTGATAATACTGTAGGACTTTCTTTTGGAGGTTTTTTGGGAGCTCAGTTTTTTAGAACTTCGGACACTCAACTAATCTTTGAATTAAAACTATACATTCTCTTGAATGAAACAGGAGAAGGGGCATTTCCATTAAGTTATCTTGCAAGAATCGGACTGCTGTTCTAAAGTTTTACCTTAACCAGGGATAACCAATTTTAGTGCTCGAGGAGTACCTTTGAACAAACCTAAGCATTATGACACCCCGGTGGTAATACGGCCAACCCAACATGAAGCAGTTATGTAAGTATTCGCAAAGCAGATTACGTTAAAAGATTGTTACTATTTAGATTTTGATAAGAGTACGCACAAAAAAGAATCGCCGGGTAATTAAACCCGGCGCTTCCGCTTCACCCGTATATTATTGCAAGAGGGCCTTGCAATCGGTAGGAATTCTAAGATAATAAACGCTTCTATAAAAAACAAACTTTTTTAATCAAACTGGATTATTAATTGATTAGTTTTTTTGTCCGCCAAGTGCAAACCTGATTGAAACATTAGGTAAATATTCAAGTAAGAGTTTAGTTATAGTCGCAAAAATGCACCCCTTTTTTTGTGAGTCGCACATATGCGACCCTTTTTATTCTCAGGC
>DATGNN010000012.1:0-18529 GCA_035306725.1 Chitinispirillaceae bacterium
CCACAAGAGGGATTTACAGTGCTGCAATGAGCTATCGCGTGGGGCGTGTGCGCTCGGCGAGCATGATGATCTTTTAAACTCTTAAAGTGTGGAATGTTTATGTTTTTAATCCACTTTTGACTGTCAATAAGTTATTATAAAGATATTATATGAGTATGGTAAGGCATGCGCCCTTTATTAGTTACTGCTACACTTGCGGTTGAGTACGTCAGAATGCTGGCATTGTTGCCTTCGAAATAAGGAGAGAATATTTTACATACGAATCTTTAAAAAAACGGAACTGTCTCCAGGTTACCACACGCCCCGACACTTTAATTAATTGTTCTTTCCTGTTTCGGATTTCGGATTTCTTATTTCGAAATTTTACGTTAGCTACTGCGGGGGTAGTGTGTGTTATGATCTAAAAATCATGTGGCTAATAGTTGCCCGGTTATGCTCAACACAAAGACAGATCCTGTTTTGTTAAAGGAAACCAGTTCACATAAAAACAGCACCTGTTAAGGAAGCACAATTGTTATTGTGTTTGAAACAACGGTCCCTTTCCAGACTTTATCAACAGGTACAAATTCTCTTCTTCGTGAATCATAATAGCTATCAATTCTGGATCGCCACTGTGCTGTAACAGTATATGCTCCAGGTTTTATGGAACGAAATACAAATGCATCCCAGTTTAGCAGATATAAACTGTCTGATTCCTTCTCAAAAGATTTCCTGTTCAGGATTATTGAGTCTTGAGGAGAAAGTGTCTGGAAGCTGTTTAGATCCGGTTTGAAGTGGTATCTCATTTTTTTCCTTTTATCGTAAAAAGGAAGTTTATCACCTTTCTCAGAAATAATTGTCAGCTCAATTGGTGCAGCATATTTATGATGGTACACTTTGTAAGTCGAATCTGAAATATTTTTTAAAGCTGCTGTAAACTCAAGATTATCAGAAAAACTGATTATTAAAGAAAAGGGTGTTGAATTCATGTTCTTTTCACCTGCAGTTATAAAGTTTTGCAAAATAAATAACAGTATTACCGTTAAACGATTGTATGACCTGTACATAATATACCTTTTTTATTTTTTGGGTGCCTGATACAAGACCTGCTGTTTTATACCCAAAGACGGTTCAGAGTATATTAAATGAATATCTCCGCTCAGTGTCACAAGCAACTGTGGGGATTTCTGTTTTGCATCTGTACTGAAAACAAACCCGGGATATTCTCCATGCTTGCTGTAAAATAATTTACCATGAGTTGAACAAAAAACAGTATGAAGCGATCCTTTATTATCCTGAACAATATGGCCGGTTTTCACACTCTCATTCTCTTCAATTAAAAGTCCTCCCACCGGTTGTTCAATCAACAACATTTCATCTTTGTCTGCAGGATTGATCGGTACTTTTATCATATACATTTTACGGGTCCATTCATCTCCAACCAGAAGCAACGCAAGTAAAGCCATGGCATTATGGTTTTTTACTGAAACATTTAATGACAATACTTTTATATCTGGAACTCCTGTATCATTTTTGTTTAAAAAAGGAATACCTTTTTTATCGATTACAATCCTGTTTGCAGCCAACATGTTCTTTTCAAACACTCTTAATACTACAGGAAGAGATGCTTCTGTCTCGTGCGCCAAATACAATCTCCCAAAAATGTCAGTGCTGCAGGTAATTGTTTGAGGAGAACAATCCAATGTAACCAGAAAATCATTGCTTATATAGTTAAGTTCGTTATCGTATTTAATTCTGTGAATGTTTTTTTGATCATCCATCATCATGACAGACACGGAGTAATCCTGATGCTGAACAGGTCTTCCAACAACAAACCATGATTTGGTATATGTATCGGAATAAAAATCTGAAAAAGTATTACCATTAAATTTGCATGCAATCAGTTCTTTTTCCCGATGAAAAAATATCCAACGATAATAGTTATGCGTTGTGTCATGAGGTTGCACCAGAAAGTCAGATTCAGACAATAAACCTTGAGGTAAACCCTCAACAATAGCTAATGCACCCTTTCTGAATCCTGACGTCTTTTTTCGAGATGTTATATGTCCAAGCAGATTATTATGGGTATATTGAATAAAGAAGAAAACATTTTCGCTATCATTATAATCAAACCATTTGCAGTAAGTTTCTTTTACATTCAAAGACACAGTGTTTGAAATCAGGGAAATACCTTGAGGCTCAAATTGTACCAAAGCTTTCAGATTGTATGATCCACACTTGTTGACAGGAATAAACCGAAGTAATTCCTCCTGTATTTCAACTTTTTCATATGCACTAAGTGTTTTAACCTTTAGATCATTTTGGAGTATTTTTATTGGTTTACGTCCTCTGCGCTCAACGGCAGTATACCCGTTAGCAGTTGCAAGTGTTTTACCTTCCTCATTAGATAGTTCAAATGAAAGTACATCTGTTTCATTAAATCTATATGGAATACATGTATCTTTCGATCCATTCATCAGTCGTAAAATAATTGGTATACTTTGCTGACAGAAATAATCCTTGTTGCATAATTCTATTTCTAATTTCATATTTGTTTCCTTTTTGGGTATCAGCTTGAAGCAGGTAACCGATTATCTGTATTATCCCAGCCTCGCATTTTTAATATACATTTTCCACATAATCTAGGTTCTTCAGAATCCCCCTTATTCCAGGTTAAGCCAGGTCTGCTTGCAATACCGTCAGGATAGCACATGATACAATTGTGGTCATTCGTATCATGCTCATCAGGATTATCAGATCCTGTACCATCAGTTTCATGGTGCAACAAAAATCGGCAATGCCCAATCTCATGGCCAAACAAAAAACCATCCTGTTCATCCACAGTCATAGGGTTATCCATGAGTACCATTCCATTTGATCCGCCATAACAATAATACGCAGGAATATAGGGTTGTGAATAAGTTGGATCTGCCGGATCTTTAATTATGTATTCCCGGCACCAGTTAGGCCTTAAAACAATTGCACCAGCGGGTCTCAATATTCTAACTTTTTCAAATAACAGTTCAGACAGGTCATCAAGAAATCGGGACGAATTGGGACCATCAGAAAATCCTTCAACAGTATCATAGATTTCATCTTCGTAGTCACCTGGCGTTTCAGTCGGTCCCTGTGGTCTGATAGTTCTGGGGTATAACCCGTTTTCATCAAAAGACATATCTGCCATTGCGTATCCATAGTGACGGCGCACCAGATTCAAATATGCCTGTTTATCTGCATCTGTTAACAATAAATCAGTAATCTTATACTCGACAGTTGCAGGATCTAATTCACAATGAGCAAGCCTGTATTGCGAAGCCACATCATTCCATCTGATAGCCCTGCCTGGATCAGGCCAATTTACTACAGCTGCGACATGCTGTTTTCTCCACAATGTAAACATTCCTGATTCAGCAATGAACTTCTCATTAAACGGAGTTCCAAAAAACTGCTCATGCAACGCTTTAATTTTATTGTCCTTATCATTATCTTCCAGATATATTCTTGCTTCTAGGCTGTAGTTATCTCCAGCGATATACGATCCTCTGAAAAGAATTCCTGTTGTACCGTCTTTAGGAGAATTCCCGCTTTGCTGAACATATACCTTAGAGAATACCCTGTCTTTTTTTTCTTCCGATGTATACGGTTTTAATTTGTCACCTGTTCGAAAATAATGGCCGTTGGATTTCCTTTGCCCATAGTTATTATTATTGGGACAATTGTCATCACCATCATTTGCAGCATCTTTACGAGTTGTTTTCAAAGAATCCTCGATATACGTTTTTCCCTTAAATGGTATATCAGCCGTAGGACCAGGTAAAAAGGTTGTATCTTCAACTGGATCATTCACCTTCCATTCCACAACGATATCGTTTGATCCACCTGCTGCTGTAACACCGTCACCTGTTCCATCTGTATCATTCTTACTTACCAGTAATACAGAACATTGTAAAGGCAATTCAAAACGATCCAGTTTTTCTTTATCTTTTATACAATTCCTTTCGCAACCTCAAATTCCATTTTTGCCACAGTATCACGGTAGAAATAATCATGCTCAATACAGGCTTTTACCTTGTCTCCTGATTCAGGAAACTTTCCATTTTCGAATATCTCTACTTTTTCCAGATCGTTTTCCAGATTTTGCAGAAGGGTTAAATCTTTTTCATCATCTATTTCTTTTCGCGGCGGATTCCCGTAATATCCTGCAGTTTTATAAGAATAGCGACGCATGGCCCGTTTTGTCTGATCTCCTTTTATTCCGTCAACAGGTCCTGAAAAGTATCCCAACTCATTTAATTTATACTGAATCCATTTTATTGGTTCTCTGTTTTTATCTGGAACAGATTCATCTTCAGTATAGGTACCCTCATGCAGCTTTATCGAATGCAGGTAAACATGAAACTCTTTTTCGTCACAAACTACCTCGTCTTTGTACAAACGAACTTTGTATGGACTATAGAGTGGATTTATAAAGAGTCCTGCAAGAGGCCCCTTTTCACAGTTCGTCTTGCCATTCCAATGAACGGTATATTTTCCATTCACTTTACTGTCGGCAGCAACAGGTTCCTTAAAAAGGATTTTATCAGGATAACTTTCACTTGAAATTTCCAGATAAATCTCCTCTTTATCACAATTGATAATTTGATACTCGACATCAAGCTCTTCTGCACCAGGAGCGAAATGGGAATTAGCAGAAACAATCTCGATTTTTGCATCTGATATAATATCAATTACTTCTTCAGTTATCTTTTGTACTATCCATGCAAGATTCGTTATTGGACATACACCAGGCGAAAAGTTTCTTTCTGCTGAAGGCTCGATCAGATTTCCCGTTAATACACCCTTTTCATAAAAAAACAACTCTATTCGCCTATCTTTCTGTGAACGATATTCAAAATCAGCCGATTTGGGATTACATTCACCACATGGATAAATACCTTTCCCGTTATACCCTAAAGATATTTCGGGCAGTGTATCTGATCCAATCAGAGGCTTAACTGCTGATTCTATGTAGAAACGATATGTTTTTAAAAAAGCTTCCCATGTTTGACCACCAACAACACCATCAACTTTTATTTCACAATTAAAGTTTATATTGAAACTATCTTGAAAGCTTTTTACAGCTTCTTTTGTTTTCTCGTTTATTTTATTGGTTATTTCGCCTGGATCACAGTTCCAACTGTGTTTTTCTGACAGTGTTTTAAGTATTGTCTGGTAATCCTCAACTTTACTTTTCACAGTGATTTCTTTCCAGGTACCAGCATCATCATTAAGAATAGCCAGATATGCTTTACAACGAATTTCTGAAAGCTCAAAATTATACTCGTTTTCACCGGATCTGTCTGTGTGGCCAAAAATTACCAGTTCCTTATTTACATTTTTATGAACATAATTAAAAACCGTAGCAGCAGATTCAAGAAGCCAGCCATTACTATCCAAACATGGAACAGCACTGTTGTGGTTAAAAAGAATATCTGGAACTTCGATGTAATTAACTAACAACTTGTTAGTTCTTATAATTACGGTATAGTTTTCTCCAGCCTTGATCTCAAATGGTAAGCCCTCTTTTGTTTCTAAATCAATAACGATTTCTTTGCTCATTTTTTTAACACTTTTGCTCAATTGAGCTTGTGGCATTTAATATTTTTTTGGCAACAAACAATAACAAAATTCTTTTATATGCTTTTCTGTTTAAGCTTAGTGATTATTCAAATTATATTATTAAAAAGATAAAACAAAGTAGTTTTACGTTCAATTATTTTTTTTATATCATATTTCTGTTTAATTGCTTCATTCGGACTGTTATTTGTCCTATTGAAAATCTATAAAAATTGTACCATATTATAAACGCGTAAACATAAGCGACAAGGGAAATTATGAATCTTTTAACACTGCTTTTACAAATGCTTCCACTTCTTGTTTTTATCATAGCCGATACGGTATTTAACAATGTTAAAGCATCAATTATTATAGCTGTTATTTTTGCAATCGGGCAAACAATTTTCTTTTATCTAAAGACAGGACGATTCGACTGGTTCATTTTGCTGGATGTAGTTCTTATTGCCGGACTTGGTATTATTTCAATTGTTTTAAAAAATGATCTGTTTTTTAAAATTAAACCTGCAATAATTGAAGCTGCTGCGATTATCTTTTTTCTTGTATTGATACTTTCACCAGATACATTCCTTGCCGGATATTTCGGGCGAATGATACAGGGTGTAAAATTCCGTCCTGAAATGATAGCACCTATAAAAACAATGCTGGGATATATGTGTGTTTACATTTTACTGCATATCGCTGCCGTACTCTATACTGCATTTTATTCTTCACGTAAAATATGGGCATTCGTATCGGGTCCGGGGTTTTATTTTCTTTTTATACCTGTTATGATAATAATTTTTGTGAAGGCAAAACTGTTTCGAAAAAAACAAAAACTTACCAATTTCAAATCACCGAATTGCTGATCATGAACTACTGATAAATCGCAGGGCCACATTAGGTGCGATTGTAACTGTTTTGTACCTCGACTGGGCCCGGTAACCGTATCTTGAAATTGGCAATCGTGTTTTTGGTGCAGGATTGAAAACCGGAAGAAACAGTTTGATAGTTTACGACTACGACTACGATTACGATGGTAAGGTAGAGATAATATTCACGGCCATAAAACACTTTCTGCATTAGATCAATATTCAGTATATATTTTCAAAAAGCTTGTAAAATAAGAAAGGACTAAACTGCAACCAGTTTAGCCCCATAAAGCTTTATATTCATTTTATTCAATAAGGAATTACAAATCGCCCTCTTGATTTAATTCTGTTTTTGTTGTCCGTTACTGTAATTATAAAGCAGCCATTGTGTATTGTATGTCCATGAGTAGAAATACCGTCCCAGAAAACTTCCGACAGCCCTGATTTCACTGGAATACGGGCAAGTAGCCTTGACTGTAAATCGTAAATGTTTACTTTTTCATTTCCTGAGGATTTTGATTGTAAATTAATTATCACTCCCCCATTTGTTAAAGCCAGTTTAAATTTTTTGTTGAATGATGACTTTTTGTTCAAGTGACTGGATTTGATATCTGTTATTTCAATCTGTGGGACTTCATCATCCGGAAGTTCGTATGCAATACCGATCTCGCATCCCCCCCATACGCCATTGACTCTGACAGCATCTTTTACGCCGTTTCCGTTTAGCCATGTGTTATAGGCCAGAACCGTATCATGAGATGTCCAGTACTGAGCGGCTTCTTTTTCAAGAGCAGATTTAATAAGTATTATCTCCTGTTCTGAAATAGATACTATCTGCATTTTTTTAAGACGCTGAAGTTCTTTTTCAACAGCTTCAGCCTTTTGCTTGTCTGTTACAGTTTCGGAAGTATCAAACATAACAGCAAGCCTTATATGATTGTTATCAGGTTGGTAAGATATCTGGAAATGGCCGATATAAGCCATTACATTCGGAGAGTAAGCACTTCGGACTTTATACGCACATAACTTTTTGGTTGGAAACCAGGATGGTGAAGGCTCAAAATGTGTTTGTGTATTGTAATCAATAACATTCAATATGATCTCTTCATAATCTTCTGCAATTGAAAATAAGGAACTTAAATCAAATAATAAAGTATCGGTGACTATCGCTTTGCACTCATCCCCGTCGGAATCATGAGAAAGTATCAAATCCAGTTGCGGTGGAAATGATTCTTTAAGCAATCCTGTCGTGAGTAAAGAAAATTTATGTTTCTTACATCCCCCACCATACTGTACTATTATTTCAATGGTTGACCCAATAACATTTACAGAGTTAAACTGGAATGGATCACAAATAATCGTATCAGGTAATCCGCTTAAAACAGTTATCCGACTCCCGCTGGAAGTTGGCGGAGCACATTCCCGTATAACCGAATTCCCGTTTTCGGCTAATGAATCAAGTATACCGAAACTGATTTGTTCGTTATCATTAAATACAACTCCTGCGTAAAATTCGGCTAACGGATCAATACATGCTTTCACCGGTATCCAGACAGACACAATTATCACAACAGCCATGACTTTCTTAAACATAAATGCCTCCTTATTGTTCGTTAACTATTATTTCCTGTACAGAAACGGTTTCTCCGGAGATCGCTTCACATTCAGAAAAAAACCATGTATTATTTTCTTTTCTTAAATCTTCTACTGCATTGATCTTGTAAACACCTTCGGGAACACCTGAAATCAGATAATTCCCAAGTGAATCTGTCCTGGTTGAAAAAGACGTCCCATATAAAAAGACAATATAATCGGATGCAGGCCTGTCGACATTTTGATTTGACCGCGCTATGACATTACCTGAAAGTATTGAATTAGCTGTTATCTTTTTTTCCAGATAAACTTTTGACAATTTCGATATATTTACTTTAAAAAAAGCACCTGAATCGGATACTGTATCAATAAGCAGAATATGATAATTACCATCAGATACATTCTCCAGTATAAATTGACTGGAATCATGAGTCAGGATGGAAGTTGAATGATAGTGTAAAGGATTCAGAATGCTGTAATTTTCATTACATAACATGAGATCATAATTAAAAGGTTTTTTACTCTCGACCGAAATGTCTATTCGGTTTGAATCTATCTGTACCATTGCAACAGTTTCTGATGCTCCGCCTCCTGTTATTGACGTTTCGTTACCGATACAAAAACAGAGCGCAAATAAAAACAATATGCTATAGATCTTTTTCATTATCTTTATTTCCGGTGTATTCTGGTTAAAGGAAAAAACTGAAAGTTAAGCTGCATTACCCTGTCCGGTTTTGAAACGGAACACGCTGTTTCCATTATTTCTGCTCGTAAGGAGGCGATTCTGTCAAGAATAATTTCATATGCGTCTTTATCGATACTCATTGTAACCGTAGACATTTGACGTTCGTCCTGTTCAAAAGAATCAAATGCTTCAGCAGCAAGGTTCATACACGAAATCTGGTAATTTTGGATTACAATCGGTTCAATAGACCCTTTGGAAGAGATGGCTGAATGAACTTGTGTATAAAATCCTTTTTCATTTTTGGAAATAAAACCAAGGCGTACAAGAAGTTCGATGCTTTGCCTCATTTTCTCCGTTGGTACTTGTGGAGAAAGCATCTTTGCTGTATCTGACATGTTTTCATCATTAACCGGAACAACCTGCACAAGTTCACGAAGAGCAGAGTAGTACCAATTGAGATAGAACTCATGTTTATCGTTTTCGACCTGTTTAACAACACCTCGTCTCATGGATAATAGTTTCAGAAAGTTTCGTTTCCGTTCATCATAGGTCCCAGCCTGGTTATAATTTACAAGCAATTCAAAATATTCTGTCTGATTCTTGTTCATTTTAAAAAAAGCAGCTAAATCGAGCAACAGTTTACCTGAAATGTTTCTTTTTCCCTGAAGTACCCATGAGAAGTAACCCGCTGAACGAATATTCAGTTTTTTTGAAAGATACCGGTAACTGAAATGAGGATTATTAATTTTTTTTAACGCACAAAGATCTTTGAGGTATGTCCTGTAATCCAGATATGTAAAAATATCCGGAATAACCTGCTTTTCGCTACCTGGAGTAATATTGTTGATCTCAGAGCTTTTTAAAGTCATGTTATTGTCTCCTCAATAATAATATACCGCTAAAAAGAGGTTTGGTAAACTGCCTGGAGTGATTTTTCGCTCACATTTTGTGAGCAGGTGTTCAGGACAGACTATCTTTTATCTTAACAAATTCCAATACCCGAAAATCCAATTTTACAAAAAGAAAACCATGTTCGCCGAGCGCACAATTCGAAACAGGAATAGATCAATAAATTTATGTTGTGGTCGTGTGGAAAGCTGTATCTTAATTATGAATGGTGAATTGAGAATTGAGGAATTGGGAGTAATACCATACTGACTGACTAAGGGCTCATGCCTTACCAGATAAAGTAATAAAATTAGAAAAAAGATAATAAAGGAAAGTCAGAAATTCGAAATCGAAACCGGATACAGATATCAGAATTATTTAATACATGTTTTATTATGCGTAAAAATAATTTTTTTTTAGCCTTAACGGGAAGACATACTCAAAAATCATTTTTGCCGTCCCGCTTTATGGCAAAAGGAGTTTTTTATTGAAATCTGCTCAATTGAAGGCTGAAACTGTCTGCACCGCTGATTATACCTGATGGGGATGATTAAATCCATAATTGATTTCTATCTGATTATTCTTTAAATCGGAGCTATTCACAGGGTTCCACACGCCCACAGCATCAATCTTTATACCATATTTTATTCACCATAAAGTTCTAACCAGTTATTAAATTCTTTTTTATGATTCTTAACCTTTCCATCAAACCAATTATCAATTTCATTATCCCAATAACCACCTTTATCAAACCGTTTGTTAAATTCTTTTTCAGACATTTTTTCTAAGATAGCAAGCATGAAATATCGAACACCGGCATTATCATTAGGATTTGTTTCTAATAACTTTTGAAAAAGTGAATAAGCCTCTAAAGTTTTATTTTTTTTCCAATACAAAAGACCCATATTCACAAATGTTCGAATGATATGGCGGTTTTCAAGCCAACCCCATTCAAGTTTTTCCGGCCATTGCCCGGATTTTTCAGTGACCAACTCAAGAGCTCTATCATATGCATCAGTAATTATTTTTTCTGATTCATCTTTTTTACCAATTCTTTCAAATATATCAGCTAATAATAAGTAAGGATCAAAATAGAACCGATCCTTATTAATCAATTTCTTAAGATTTTTAATTACTGGCGGAATATTATCTTCAGTAATTGAATCCTGTATATCATAAAACTCCATACTTGTTTTTCTATCTTCATCTATGAATTCTTTCATTTTACTCTCCCTTCTTTAATTGTGTATTAACATTTAGAATCGTATCTGCAACACCAAATAAAAAACCTGCATGTTAACAAATACCCTCGCACTGCGTGCTTCTTATACAATTACGTTGAAAGATGGTTTATAAAAAACTCAATCTCAAGATAATTGTATGTTTTTTTATAAAGTCTTAAGTTTAATATATTATTATTTAATATAAATGTGGTATGCAAACTTTGCGTTAAAAATGGATTTTCCAAAGATTTATTGTAGTCTTATAGTATTTTTTATATTCAAAAAACCCGTATTTCCCCGGTTTCCCGGCAACAAAAAACCAGAAAAATATCAATATTAACCCGTAATTTATGCATCACATAAACACCGTACCGGTTTGGACCGGATTTGGGTACCGAGTAGACCGCAATACGCAATTAATTTCAAATACAAACGGAAAGTATAATTTTTTTAGAATAAACTCATTTTAATTCTTAAAATCATCTTTTTTAGCTTAAAAACAAATGTTTAAGACCAAAAATGAGGGTTTTTGAAGCGTTAGTGCCTTTAATATCAAGCAGTTACTGCGGTCCGACCCGAGCACCCCGAGCACCACCCGGGCACCACTTTCCGCGCTTGGCATTAATTTGGCTGAAAATAAATTAAAGTTGTGTAACCAGCCGCGTTTCACTTTTGTTCAAAGCTTGCGGGCGTATATGACATTTTGCCGAACGGATGCGAAGACATAGTGTACCGAAGTCAATGGCGACAGCCCGCAGCATATATGACTCGTTTTCTGAATCTTTAATGCAGAAAATAGACTTGATGTTATATACCGTTTATTTAAGCTTAAAAAAATCAATTTTTCCTCTCTTTTCAATTTCAATAATATCTTGGTCGGCTAGATATCTGAACAATTTTGTCTGGCTGTTATATTCTTTTCCTTTATATGAAAAATCCTTGAATAAGTTTTTTATCTTAGTTCCGAAATTCGTAAAAGGATACCAGGTATCTTTTTCAAATGATTCTAATACCTGTAAAATGCCTTGCTGGTGTTCTTTGGAAAAACTCTTAATATTTAATTTAGTGATTTGAGATCCATTTTTCCCCTCTTCTACTGTTTTATTAAACGAGTCTTTTAAGTTTAATATTTTGTCCGAGCTATTAGAAAATAACTTATTATTAAATGTATTTTCGGAAGTTGCCAACCAAACTTGCTTTCCATACTTCCTTAATTTGTCCATAACAACAGTAAAATCGGTATCGGATGTGATAAACACATATAGGTCAATCTCCGGTTTATTATGGACAAGTGTTTCAAATGCTTCCATCGAAAGAATTAAATCCGCTCTGTTTTTTATATTCTTTTCTGAGACGTGTGGTGCTTCCCGTATTTCAAAATTATTATCTCTAAGTTGCTCACGAAAATTCCCTATCGAATCAGTATTACCACAAGCAAGTTTAATCGCAAAAACAGCTTGCCTTTCCACTTCAATTTCTAAAGATATATTGCCCAGCAGAGCATTAATATTCAAGTTTTTATTTACATTTTCCAAATCGAAGTAAATTGCAATAATTATTCTCTCATTCATTTATACTCCTCAAATAATTGACATGTGATCCTTTTCAAAATCGTAAGAACTACACCCTTAATTCGAACATAAAAGTTTCAACACACAAACCGTTCTTGTTTGATTACTCAACGGTCATTTCATTTCAGAAATACGACTGCGGAACAGGATCTTTCCGTTTGCTGTAATCACCATTTTACATTCTCATTTTAAGGGTATAAATGAAAATACATTCATCTTATTCAATGGCATGGAACAAAAACAACAATTATGACTAAACCGTTTTAACGGACCGAAAAACCGGAAAAGCTTACGGTAAATCCTAAAAAGCTTACGGTAAATCCTAAAAAGCTTAGGCAATTTTAAAATGATAAACTGGACGGCTAAAGGATCAGCATATTGAAATCCTGCTCAATTGGAGGCTACAACTGTCTGAACCGCTGATTATACCTGATGGGGATGATTAAAACCATGATTGATTTTATCTGATTATTCTTTAAATCGGAGCTATTCACAGGATTCCACACACCACCAAACATAAATTTATACAATGTTCTATTTCTGTTTCGGATTTCGGTTTTGATTTTTTCTGCTTGTTTTTGCTTTTCCTTTGGTTTTATTTCGTATTTAGTATTCAGGATTTCGAGTTTTCCAAATCGTTTTGTTTCGGATTTCGGTTTTAATATTTCGAATTTTTCGCAGCTGCTGCATGAGGCGTGTGCGCCCGGCGAGCATGATGATCTCAATTCCAAATTCCAAATTCCTTTTATGAATTATCAAATTTTTTCAAAAACTGCCATCAAAAGCAAGCGATACCATCGGGCCAATACAGTTTCCACCAGGATGATTTCGCAAACGCAAACCCTGAAACAGGTGAATTGAATCAAAAGATATCCGGATTGCCGACTGTACCCGATCCCCAAAAAAAGGAACCAGTACAGGTACCCTGATATTCAAAGACAGGTTATCCTGTGATAATGCCGACAGATGCAATATTTTGTCTTCTGTAATATCAAAATATTGAAGCCCTGCTTCAGAACGAATCTCATATCTTATTGACCCATAAAACCGGTTATTCTCTGGTTTACCACAGCTAAACTCAATAAATGATCTCCATGGAAGATTGAACCTTGCTGGAGCATCATGTAAACTAACACCGCCATCAAACCACAATTTTGTCGAAAATTTTTCTCCTGTTAATTCCATGCCGACTGAAGCTCCACCATTATGACGGGATGCTTTATCATATTTGTCATATAAAATTACAGTACTTTCCGGATAAGTTTTGATAATCTCCCAGGGTTCCGTATCTGTATACCTGTACCAGCAATTTATATCAAATGAAATTCCAGTCCCAAATTTATAACCGGTTTCTACTTTCCCTGATTTACGATAAAAATCGTTTGTATGGTAATAAACCGGGCTGTCTATCTCGATAAAACTGAATCCCCTATCACGCGGATAATACTCCCATGATGCTTTCGTTTTTATAAAGAATCCCTCAAAAGGATTTATCTGACTTTCAATTTCTGCTTCAGGATTCCCGTTCCCGTAGATGGCACAATGAACCAGCCAGCTGATAAATGATAATGAATCTGCAACCGAAACGCCCAGACTTGTTGCTGGTCTGATTTTCGAATCGTAATTAAAATTCAATAGCCCATAAAATGAACTGTTAAAATCATGATGATATGTGCCCAAAAACAGAATGTCATTGAATGTTTCAGGATTCTGATGATCATAATACCTGTCAAAATGATCTACTTCTACTGTAGCATCACATGTTCCGCTGCCTGTATTGGCTCTGACCGTTTGCGATACCGAGAAACCTTTACGATAAACAGGTGAAAAGAAAAAAGGTGAAGCGCCCCAGTATCCGTACTGGTTTACAAATCCGTATGCCTTTATTCTTTTGACATCCAGGCTGTAACCACCCGAAATACCGTGAGCAACACCACGACTGTCTTCTACCATTCTTTTTGTTGTTTGACGAGAATACTGGTTCCATAACGAATCGAACCGATCGGTATAATGATCATAATATCGTCTGCCAATAAAAAACCGAAGCGGCAGTCGCTTGGGTTTAAAACTTGTTTCTATGAGGGTGCAATGATCTCTATTGTCAAGAGAACGGTTTTCATAAATATTCAGCATTGGATCACCGAATTCAGAGCCGAGTGCCCCTGATGCAGTAAAAGCAGGATAATTGGGAGACATCGACCAGATATCCATATCAAACGCAGACAATTGTGATACCGGAAAACTGTTGGTAATATCGCCTTCTATTATTCCATAAAAATTTGATGATAAAAGAGGGTCAGATCGGTTCCATCTGAGTACAGTAAAACCGTCAAATTGAAATGGAACTTTTTCGTGATCCTCTCCATTACCTGTTGTATATAGTATCAGAATAATAATAACAACTGATAACTGTTTATAAACGCGTCTCATCAGAATACCATTCCAATCAAAAGACCGGCTCTAAAAGTGGAAAATTTTTCAGGATATGAGAACACACAATCGATTGTAAATGGAACGGCAAAAGTATATTTTTTGTATTTCCATAATGGTTCTACACCGCCCACTAATCCAAATTCATTTTCGGATGTCGAAAAAACATGTTTATCAATGATTTTTTTATCCATTCGGGCAATCATCATGTTCGTAAGTCCGACAAGCGGGCATACTGTAAACCGGTTTTGCTTAAACCAGGGTGGTAAAAAATGGAAACTTATGACATTTTTGACAACAACATGATCGCTGATTGCATCAGTATAATAAGATAATTTGCCGCAATTCATGGTGAATCGCACATTCAGGAAATTGCATGGTGTTGGCACACCAAAAGAAACACCGTAAGTCTGAAATGATTCCCAGCCCTGCCCTTTTTGATTAAGTGGAAAATGTCTGGATGAATTCAACCATACTTCAAATTTTTCTCCACCATTGTTTACAGCTCCATTTGCGCAAAAACACGCTGCAATCACGAAAAAACCAAAACATTTACTGGTTTTTTTATGCAATAAAGCTGTTATTAGTTTGCTTTTCCGTTTCACTATTTTTCCAGTTTAAGACTCTGTATCCAATGTGATCAACACAGGAAGACACTTGAACACCCATTTAAAATCATCAAGAGTAGATGTATATTTACAATGAAGAGTATTTTCAGGTTTATCTTTTTCTTTTTTAAATTAAACATAAGATACCTGTATTTCGTTTTTCATCCCTGGGAGAAATTTTGCCTGTAATGGTCGTGCATATGGCCATAAGGGATTGCTATGAAGAAACCTGTTCACCCTTTTGTTAAAGCTTTGAGCGTACAATAACGCTTGTATAACCACTGAAACCCTTTTGGAATATACAATTTGTTACCTGCGGACTTTTTTTAATCTGATATCATCATTAATATTTTACGCTTACAATTTATCATACGGTTCAGGTTTGGTTCCATCAATATCAGTAAATCCATATTTTCTTGATAGTTCAGCAGCAACTAATATTTGTCCTGGTTTTTTTTCATAATGTTTTTATCATTATCACTCACCATAACGTTTTGCCGCGTTTCGCCTGCGCCTAATAAGAAAGGATCGGCAATTCTCCACCTTTCATTCCTTTCGGGGCTATGTGTCTGATTCAGGGCTACACCCCCTTCACCTCTCTAAACTCGTCTTGGTTCTAACGTCCATTATGAACTCCCAGATACTACGGAGTGATTCGGTTCAATCTTGCTCCGGAAAACTTCCTTGTTTTCTTGAAGTTGGCTCATTGCCAGGTTAACCTTATTTTGAATTTTATTTAGTTACTGCGCGGGTCGTGCTTCAGGCAAACATTAAAAACTTTAACCCTTTGTATCTTTTACTATATTTATGCACTTTTTAAGGTAAGAATATGAAATATCCGTTTGATATGAATTATTTTCAGATATCACATCACAAGAGGTTTAAAAATATGAATAAAACAAAAAATATTTTCCCGATGAATACCTTATTTAACATTTTGGTTTTAGTTTCAATATCTGTAAGGTTTTTTAATACTGATGCCAGTTCCAGTTTCCGGTTTTCAACAGCTTACCTTGATCCCGGTACAGGAACAATGATTATTTCTGCAATTGTTGGAATTTTAGCCACACTGATTCTTGGTATAAAAACTTTCTGGTATAAAATCGTATCCATTTTCAAATCCCCAAAAGACAAAAAACCTGAATAAAAGCTTTTACGGGTCATGAAAGCCAGTTGTGAAGCATAATCTTTTGAAATCAATTTCGCTTTTTTATCGTTCTTTTAAAAATTATAAAGCATTTAACAAACTTGCTTCTGAAGAACGAAATATCGTTTTTTATTCTGAAAGTGGTCAGGATTGGCATCACTTTGAACAGATTATTAAAAAGCTTCTTTCAATGTCAAAAAAAGTGTGCTATATAACATCCGACCCTGATGATCCAGGGCTTTTCTTGAAGGATAAACTGTTTAAATCCTTTTATATCAAAGATGGATTCTGGCAAATTACTCTTTTTCAGTTCCTGAAAGCGGATTGTCTCGTTCTGACCATGATAGATCTCAACATTTTTCAGCTTAAACGATCTATAAACCCTGTACATTACATCTATCTTTTTCACGCTATGGGAAGTACCCATATGGTGGATTATGAAAACTCCTACGACCATTATGATTCAATTCTTTGTGTCGGGCCTCATCAGATTGAAGAAATACGCAAAAGAGAACAGCTTAAAAATCTCCCACCCAAGAATCTGATTAAACATGGATACGCTCGTGTCGAAGAACTTATGGAGGAAGCCAAAAAACATGAAAAAACGACACAAAAACCACACACGATTCTGCTGGCACCAACCTGGGGTGAAAATTCCATTCTGCATATTTGCGGAAAAAACCTGGTTGAAATACTGTTAAATGCAGGTTTAAAGGTGATTTTACGCCCTCACTACCAAACCCTGAAACTTACTCCACATATCGTTGATGAGATTGTCAATAAACATTTGAACAATCCACTGTTCAGTTATGTAAAGAAAATGGGTGACAAGGAATCCCTGTTCAATTCAGATCTGCTTGTTTGTGACTGGTCTTCTACTTCAATTGAATATGCACTCGGATTAGAAAAACCGGTTCTTTATATTGATGTCCCACGCAGAGTAAGAAACCCCAAATACCAGGAACTGGGTCTGGAACCGATGGAAGTAAGCATCAGAAACAAAGTTGGCAGGATACTTGATCCTTTAGAACTGGACAAAGCACCTGATCTGATTGAACAGCTTTTGTCAGATCCACATTGTTTCAGAGAAAAAATTTCCAGATTAAGATCAGAATTTGTTTTTAATCTCGGTAACAGTGTAGATGCAGGGGCTAAAGAAATTGCAAAAATCGCAAGCACTCAGTTCAAGGCAAATACCAAATGAAACCATCTAAATTAGAATCGAATCATGAAAAATCTCATCACAATTCTGAAACATAATCAGTTTTTACCTTTACTTAAAAACTGGTTTAAATCTCCAAACCGGATAAAACTTTTAAAATGGAGTGGTGGTTTTTTTTCAATAATTACCCTGCTTCAGATATTTATAGGTTTTTTTTATATTTCCAACTACCGATTCCCCACCGATCCGCTTGCACTTGTTTATACTTTCACTGCGTTTTTCAGTCATTTTGGCTCAATATCACTTATTGTATGGATTTCGTTTGTCTTTCCGATATTGTTGATTTTACCAGATAAAAAGCTGGTCATACCGGTTTGTGTATTTCTTGTGTCTTTTATTCTCTGTATAGAGCTTCTTGATGCTCAACTGTTTACTTCAAGACGTTTTCATCTGGGCATGCTTACAGTGAAAATTGTTGGGTGGAAAACCTGGGGATTCGGAATACTCTATTTTTTCATATTTGTAATGTTTAACAGTCTGATTGCAAAAATAGCGTGGGACAGGTTCATAATTGCAGAAAAAAAAGTTTTTCTGCAGATAAGCATACCTCTAATCCTGGTTTTTCTGGCATTTACACATTTAACACATGTCTGGGCTGATGCGACAGGGTATGTTGAAATTACCAGATTTACAACAAGACTACCACTTTTCTATCCTTCAACAAGTAAACGGTTCATGGTCCGCCACGGACTGGCTGATATTTCACAGAGAAGAAATCT
>DATGNN010000013.1:0-15990 GCA_035306725.1 Chitinispirillaceae bacterium
AGTTTATGTGCCTGGTGAATATGAATATTCATATTCTACCGGGCAGTGAAGGGTAAAATACAGATAAAAAAAAGCCGGTCTCAAGACCGGCTTTTTTTTATCAAAATGAATCTGCTCTGTAACTAATTTGTTACTTACGGTTTTTTCTGCGCAGAAGCCCAAGACCCAGAAGTGAGATTCCAAGAAGCGAGAGCATTGCAGGTTCCGGGACGTTGTTCACTGTGAAAGAGTAATTTTCTATTTCACCCTGAGACCAGGATGGAGTACCAACGCGATCATTGTGAGTAAGATTAGACCAATTATAATCTTCGGTTGGAAAATGTGTTGGGTTAGTGCCATTGCTTGCAGCGATATCACTGCTACAAAGAACACGTGCGATCAACTCAAATTCACCTTCTTTAGTTAATTCGATAGCATCAGAGTAGAAAAACTTGTGCTGATCGGCATAGTATCGATTCCAATAATAGTCCTTTAAATTAGAAGGTTTTTCCAAAAACTCATCATAGTCAATGTAATAGCTTTTATTGATATCGCTATGGCTACCTTTGTTAAAATGCCATGTGCTGTCCATTGTGAGCGCTTCGATATCATTGTATGTCTTTATAGTCTGGAATCCGTCTCCATCATCAACCCATACCCGGATAGCATCGTAGGAATGTGTCCCCCATAATGGTTTGTACATATCAAATTGAAATTGAATTTCATCTCCAACATTTAATTCAAAGATATCATTAACCCAGTCTCCACCATTAATAGACCATGAAATACCATCAGTGGTACCCCAGCTTGTTCCTAACATCTGCCACTTTGGAGTATCATGCAGCCCATCCTGACTTGAAGGTGTACCACTAGGTCCATTTAATTCGCTATATTTCTGTTGACCATCCTGCGGAGCAGTCCAGATATAACCTGCTTGCGCAGATATAACCATCATGGCACACACTGCAACAGCTTTTAATATAAAAGCTTTTTTTGACATTTAAACCTCCCGTTAATAAAACATCTACAAAAAGATGCTTCATATTCAATAATTAAGCCAAGCTGTTTATACGATTAAAAGAGACATTCTGTCATTTGATTGTGTAAAAAAACCGACATTTGCTAAAAAAGTTTACAGCTATGATGCTACCCTAAGCATTAATCAAAGGACTGTTAAATTGTAAAAACCCGTATTCTTATGAATTCGGGAATCATTAAAAGGGTATTCAGGGAAGTCTGCACTTTTTTTATTTAACCAATAACTATCTAAACCATACCTTAAAATTACAACAGTTAATCATTCCTGTTGCGGTTCAAATAGATCGTATGAGCAGCATTCAGTGCTGTTATAAGGCTTTGTGGAGAAGCTGTCCCTTTTCCTGCAATGTCATAAGCTGTACCATGACCAACCGATGTCCGTATAATCGGAAGCCCGATTGTAATATTAACACCGTTTTGAAAATTTCTCGATTTAAGAGCTACAAATCCATGATCATGTATCATGGAAACAATTCCATCAAATTCACCTTTGAATGCACGCATAAAAACCGTGTCCGGAGGATACGGACCGGACGCATCAATACCCTCTCTACGGGCATCACTGATTGCAGGTGAAATATGTATTATCTCTTCATCACCAAACAGACCATTTTCACCAGCATGCGGGTTGAGCCCGGCTACCGCAATTCCTGGTTTTTTTACTCCAAGCTGTTTCATTGCAGAATTCAATAATCTTATGTGGTTCATAATCCGGTCTTTGGTTATCAGATCTATAGCTTTTCTCAAAGAGCAGTGTGTAGTTACATGTGCAACTCCAATATGATCAAGATAAAACATCATTGAAAATTTGCTGCAGCCTGTTTCCGCAGCAAAAATTTCTGTATGTCCCGGATAGTTAATTCCAGCCATTTTCAAAGATTCTTTGTTGATAGGATTGGTTGTAACTGCAACTGCTTCTTTTTTCAGCACAAGCTGTATGGCTTTCAGGATGTACTTGTATGATGCTTCACCGCAATTTTTCTGTGCTTTTCCTGTTTTAAATTGATCCGGCCTGATAAAAGAACAATCCAGAACATTAATTGCATTTCTTTTAAAATCGGAAAATTTTTCCATAGAATGAAAACAGACTGACATTCCAAGCTTTTCAGCAGTGTATTGTAAAACTTTCAGATCGCCGATAATAACAACATTCATGGATAATTCTGAGGATGCGAGCGCCTTTATCGATATTTCGGGACCTATTCCTGCCGGGTCTCCCATTGTAAGAAGAAAAACAGGATCTGAAACCATTATGGAACCTTTCTCAAAATTTACTATAATTACCTGTAACCTGAACAGTAACGCTTTTTACGCAATTTTTTTCGTCTGGAAACGATTACGGTTGCTAAAACAATTACGACAACAATAAATATAATAAAAAGTGGTTAACAGGCCTGTTAATTCGATAACCGGTCAGGAAGATAAAGCTGTCTTGCAGTCAAAAAAACTTTTAGCGGGTTACTTCCCCTCGCAAGTAAGGTGTAACGATTAATAGTCTTCCATTCAGGAAACAAATAATCATTACAGACATTTTTAATGTCTGCCAGGTTACGCAGTTAAAATGACGTGTCTATTAATAAAACAGAGGAAATTGTTTTCGGGCAACCTCTGAATGTAAACATTACCATGCCGTTTCACTTTGCCATGATTTCAGAGGTGATATCAGAATCAGTGAATACGGTTTTTATTCAGTATTGCTTTGCATCTCCCTTTTACGAAACACCTGAGCAATATCTTCCAGATTATGATCATTGGCAGATGATGCAGCCTGGTTTTCCCGCTGTATTCTTTCGTAAATCTCTTCGCGGTTGACTGTAACACTTCTGGGTGCATCGATTCCAAGCTTTACATGTCTGCCGTCCAGATCAACGATCTTGATGGTGATGTTATCGCCAATTCGAATGGACTCGCCTAATTTTCTTGTTAAGACCAGCATGACTATTTCTTTCTCAGAAGAGGTTCCTGGGTACTGTACCGGTCATCATCAACAATAATCTGCTTGCCAATCCGTTTAGAACGGTTAATGACAATGGGGCCAGTAAGATTTGCTGTTGATTGCAGTGGATTTTCACGTATTGTAACAATCACATACATCAGAATATCTTCAGCTTTCTTGATTTCAAGATCCTCTAACTGTTCTTTTTTAATGTCTGGTGAATATTTGGGGTTGAACAGTAACGGATTAATTACTGCAAACCTTAATTTTGTTCCGTCTATGCAAACAAGCCATTCAAAAGGGGTGTAATCCGGCAGAGAAACAAGAACAAACTCTTTGTTTTTTTCAAATCCCGGAATCCCGGCCGGAAATGTAAATATGTCATCTTTAGAATAAACAAGGTTTTCAAAAAAATCACCCATTTTGTATAAACGGCTCCCAAAAATATGTAACTATTATGAATAAAATCGTTTTTACACCTGGTTGTGTCAAATAAATTGATCGAAACTGCAAACTATTTTTACATCAGACACATATATCAATTATTGTAATAAGCTAAGCACGCTTTGCGGAACCATATTGGCCTGCGATAGCATCGCGACAGAAGATTGACTTATGATCTGATTGCGTGTAAACTGAGTTGTTTCGTATGCAAAATCAGCATCCCTGATAACCGATTCTGCTGCCTGCATATTAGTTTCCTGGTTTTCCTGATTAGTTAATGCGTGCTCCAGTCTGTTTACCATTGCTCCAAGATCTGCACGAAGGGCATTAACACTGGCCAATGCACCATCAAGGCTGCTTATTGCCTCAGTAGCATCGGATTGAGAAGTAAGAGTCAGGTTGTCTCCATCAATACTCAGAGATGCAGTATCCATTGAGTCAATTTTGTACTGGATCACATCCGCATCATCATCACTGTTTGGGCCTATATGAAGGATTCCACCATCACCGTCTCCCCATGGAGCACTGCCGTCAAGCAAGCTTTGTGTATTGTATTGTGTTCCCGAAACTATTCTGTCCATTTCTTCTTTCAACTGATCAATTTCGATTTGTATGTAAGATCGTTCGGATGATGTCAAAGTGTCGTTTGCCGACTGGATAGAGAGTTCTCTCATTCTCTGAAGCATGGCTTCAACTTCATTAAGCGCACCTTCAGCGATATTAAGCAATGCAACACCATCCTGAATGTTTCTGTTACCCATGTTCAACCCTTTTACCTGGGTACGAAGCTGTTCGGATACACTCAGCCCGGCTGCATCATCTGATGCACGGTTGATTCTTAATCCGGTAGACAACCGCTCTAGTGACTTTTGAAGACTTCTGTCAACACTGCGGATAGCACTTCCTGTTACCATTGCTGGAATATTGTGGTTAATGCGCGGCATAGAGCCCTCCTTTTAAAATTGCGTCCTTGCAGCCGGTCTGTTTCCAACTGCCTCCATGGGTCTTCCTGACCATGCCCGCTTCCTTGCGTTGTGCATTGTATATGCAACGAATATGCCAAAATGAAAAACGCATAATTGTACTTTATTTAACACTTTTTTTATCACCTTTTCGATTCAAGGGAAAAATTTACCCGGTCCACTAGAGAAAATTTACCAGTGATGGTTGTATGATTTTTGCAGCAGACTGCAATGCTGCTGTGTAAATATTCTGTGTCAGCATAAACTGTGTAATGGTTTCTGCATACTCTGCATCTTCAAGCTCTGATCTCAATGATTCTATATCAATATACTGGCCCTCGTTGCGGTCCAACGTAGTTTCAAACCGGTTAATCCTTGCTCCGTTTTTGCTCTGTGATGAAAGTATATTGTTGAAAACCGTATCAATCTGTTCAATTGCAGACTGTATACCGGAACGATTATTCTGAAGAAGATTCTGGCCAAACCGGATCATTGTTCCCATGAGATCATTTCCACTTACAGAATCCGTAATCAGTTCGTCGCCAGAGATGTTGATCTGCATACTGATACCAAATTCGATTTCCCGATAAACCTCACCACGGTTGGAGGTTACTTCACCATAAATATTTTTTCCTTTAGTTACATAATCGAATTCCATTTGTACCTGGTTGATATCGTAATTTGCGCTGCCGGGTGTAACATCAAGTGCCAGATCGGTATTTAGTATGGTAATGTTCCCTGCTTCATAATCGATTCTGTAATCCCGGTTTTCTACATATTCAGTTCCTGCAACAAAGAGTTTGAAAGACCCGGGGATAATATTTGTAATTGCGGTATTATCAAATCCGTTAAAGATTTGTGCAGTTGACCCTGTCGGCATCCCGTCTGTATTGAAATATGCCATTTTCAGGTTATTGTAATCGTCAAGCGAATCAGCAGAAGAGTTTTCGATCAGAAAAGGGGGCATTTTTGTCTGTGTTCCGCTGAAAATATAATCTCCCTTGTACTGAGTAGATAAAAGTGAGAGCATCTGACGAAACAGCTGTTCTGTTTCTTTGTTGATAAATATTCGTTCCGATTCGTTAAGAGTATCGGATGAACCCTGGATTGCAAGTTCACGGGATTTCTGCAGTAATATATTCATGCTTTCCATTGCAGAATCGGTGACAGCCATAAACCCTAGACCATCATTGATATTATTTTTAAACTGAAGCAGTTCTTTTTGTTTTGTGGTTAATTTCAGTGCATTGGCAACATCCACCGGATGATCTGAGGGTCGCAGAAGACGCTTGCCTGTTGACAACCTTTCCTGAATACGGGCCATATCATCAAACCGGTTGTTAATAACATGGAGCATACTGCGATTAAGTGCTTTTGTTGTAATTCGCATAATTCCTCCACATTTACATGTTTAATAAAACATCAAGCATTGTATTGGTTGTAGTAATCAGACGCGCAGCTGCCTGATACGTATGTTGATACTTGATCAGATTAGCCATTTCTTCATCCAGAGAAACACCGGAAATCGAATCGTGCTGTGCTTCATACTGATCAACAAGAAAAGTTCTTGTTTCCAGATTCGATGACGCTTCATTGCGGTTAAGTCCAAGTTCACCGATCATTGCACCATAATATTCAGCAAATGTTGAACTTCCATCACCCAGCACATCCGGATTCATTATTAACTTGTCACGAAGTTTTGCGATCTCTAAAGCATTGCTGTTATCTCCTGGTCCGGCAAATCCGCCTGTACGATACTGGAAATTGACGGTTAAATCTTCGCTGTCATATCCATCATGAAGCATCTGAATTGTACCATTAGCGTAATCGACATGGTAGTCAACACCTTCAACCAATGCATTTGATGCATTAGAAACCAGTACTGTTCCCTGGACTATGTTTTTGGCTTTTACAAGCGGCGTAGCTGATGGATCTGTATACAACTGTATCGGATCTATTCCATAATCGTGGGAAGTGGCCGGAAGTGAATTCTGGGCTGCAGGATGTATAAGGTTTCCGGATGCAGCTGCTATGTTCTGAATGTCTGTCCTTATTGCAGCACTCAATTTGATGTCTGATGCACCGGTAACAAGTTCATCAAAAAATGCAATTCCGCTGAAACCATTCAGATTGTAGCCATCCTTGTGCTGGTTATTTACAGTTTCGACAATGGATATGGCTAAAGTGTCCAGTTGTGTCTGGTAATGAGGAATTATCTTGTCGCGGCTTTCAAGCAATCCTTTTAACTGTCCACCCGAAGGTGTGTAAACCCGTTTGGAACTGGAAAAACGGATTCCGATATCCATCTGTGTTGTATCGTCAGCTAATTTGAAAGTAGTTGTCGTAGTCTCGAGCGTCTGATAGTTTACAGGGGATACAAGTATGTTACCGCCGGTCGTAACAGTTATCTGACCCAATTCATTTTCATTAGTTTCAATCTCGATTATCTGGGAAAGGTCCTTCAACAGCTGATCCCTTTTATCACGGCTGTCATTGGCATTCTGATTACTTATTTCTACTGATCCGATTTCTGTATTCAGATTGTGAATCGCCTTGACAATCTGGTTTACAGAATTAACCCGGTTATGGATTTCATCATTTCTTGTCTGACGAAGGTCCTGAAGCTGACAGGCGGCATTATGGAAAACATCCAGAAGTATTTCGCCATTAGTTTTTACCATGGTACGTGCAGATGGATCTGAAGGATTGTTTGCCAGATTTTGCCAACTGTCGAAAAACTGGTCAACAAAATGAAGAATGCCTGTTTCTGACGGTTCCACAAAGATGTTTTCAATTGATTGGAGCGTGTAGTCTGTTTCCTCGTACATCCCAAGCATCTGATTCTGCTTTCGGATCTGTTGATCGATGTACTCGTTGCGGTAACGTTCAATATTGATAACTTCAACACCAGTTCCAATCTGTCCGTGAACAGAATCATATCTGTAATCTGCAGACAGATTCAGACGTTTACGGGAGTAACCTTCCACATCAGCGTTGGAAATATTCTGGCCAACAATATTCATTGCCAATTGTGATGCAGAGAGTCCGCGAGTGCCTGTGTTTAAAACTGAGAAAAGACTCATAACCGCTACCTGCCTATGCTATCTGGTTTATTATGCACTGTGTTGACATATTAGCTGATTCTTTACCTTTGCCGTTATAGGGAGAAAGTCTGTTACCTGCATTGCTGATTATTGTAAATGTTGAAGATATCAAGTCGATTGCTTCCTGAACCAATATCTGATTTGAAGTATTTACTCGGGACAGAAGTTTGATTTTTTCCTTGAGGCTGGTACGCAGCTCCCGGATACGCTTTTGCAGATTCGATGGCGCTTTGTTTAATATTTTATCCAGTTTTACAGGTTTGGCAGTCAAGGTGTTGTTTTCGGAAAGATCGTTACACAACTGTACACGCTTTTCTTCAAGTCTTTCAATCTGGCATACATGTTCATCATAGACTCTCGTATACTTTTCTATAGCGTCAAGATCATCTGTTTTTATTGCAGCGTTAAAAGAATGCGCAGCAGCCAGAAGTGAATCGTGAATTTTCAGTTCCTGAGCGAGATTTTTTTCAAGTTCTTCATAAATTCTTTCCATAATTACTCTCCCCTGGCAAATAAATCCTTTAATCTAAGTACAGTTTTTACGTAATTTTGAGTTTCTGTATATGGTGGAACACCTTTATACTTGTCCACTGCGGAAGGACCGGCGTTGTAAGAAGCCAGCGCCAGTTCTTCATTACCATTTTGTCTGTCTAACATCATGCGTAAATACCGGGTTCCACCCTTTATATTAGACCATGGGGAAAATACCTGAGAAACCCCCATATCCATTGCAGTTGAATCTATAAGCTGCATCAAACCCTTTGCACCGGCATGTGATACTGCATGCGGATTACCGCCGGATTCAGTGGCTATTACAGCGGAAATAAGATTTTTGTCGATCCCGAAAAGGTCGGCTGCTTTTTCGATATAATTATCCCACTTGCTGACCCGTTTCATAAGTGGTTCTGAATTTTCAAAATTGTTTCTGAATGAAGTGTTAGAGGAGTTTCGGATAAACCTGTTATCAATCATCCAGTTGGCAGCAAGATAATCTTTGCTGCGGATATGACTGGCTGCATCCGGCTCTGATAAAGAACTGTTTTGTTCCAGTTCTTTCACTATAAGATCCGATAATCCCAGTGATGCATGGTTACTTATCATGGAAGCATATTTGTCGTCTAAAAGATCTGTATAAACTTTTTCACCGAAACTTTGGGGTAAAAGAGGATTATTGCCTACAGTTTTTCGCATTGCCCGAAGCATCATTGAGGTAAAGATCGATTCAAATTCATGGGCTACCTGCTGAATTCTGGTCTGGCGTGAAATATCGGGTGCTGTTGGCATTATTTGTGATGTTTGCATTGTAATTGAATCCTTTCGCGGTTTGGTTATGCAAAATGAATGCCAGAAGATAACTGCCAATAAAATCAGAGGTTTATGATATCAGCTTAAATTGTAATGGGGCAAATATTTATGCATAAAGGAAAAATCTGCCGTATGAATGTAAACGTATTCAGGATTGATGATTCTGTTTTTGATATAATAAAACACTGGGATATGAGATGGAAATGAGAAAATTGATATCAGGATAAGATTTTAGTCAGTATCAGATAAAACAGGGATCGCAGCGGAATCAGAAATATAGGATGGTTTCAGGTCCAGGGCTGCAGAATCTATTGAGGGATGAACTGTGCCGGTTAAGGAAAAATAATCTGAATCGCAGATAGTTTTATGAAGATAAAGGTTATTGGCTATAACGGTGAGTCTTTTGTTCATAAAGGAAGATTTGAAATTATGGGGTGAGAGTTTGGACGGCATTGCAAGAATGGCTGCTAGCCGGGCAGCTTCATTTAGTGTAAGTTTATTGCAACTTTTATTATAGTAGTGTTGTGCAGCTGCTTCACATCCAAAAACATTTTTCCCCCATTGGGCATAATTGAGATACAATTCGAATATGCGGTCTTTTCCAAGATAATGTTCCATTAAAAGCGCGTAACCCAGTTCTTTAATCTTGCGGTAAAAATTCCTTTTTTTACTCAAAAACAGATTTTTTGCAAGCTGTTGAGTGATTGTGCTTCCACCTCTTTTGATTGTACCCTGGCTTCGATTATGTTTCATTGCTTCGATTATGGATTCCAGATCTATTCCCGGGTGAATGTAAAAACCATCATCTTCTGCAGCCAAAACACTGGTTTTGAGATTTTCCGAAACAGAATCCAGAGGAATAAATTTGTGAATCAGTGTATCAGGAAGGTTTTCTTCAGAGAGTGTTTTTCTGTAGTTTTTCATGTATTCAGTTTCGGTCGGGTTGGTTTGTTTGAGGGTAATTACTTCCTGAAGATGGGCGTTAACAAGTTTATACCCTTTAAAAATCAGTATTGTGGAGCCAATGGAGAAAAGAATAGAGTAGGTAATCAATATGGTGATCAGGAGTATCAAAGTAATTTTGATGAGGTTTAATATCAGGAACAACCCTTTTTTTAATATTACAGGGAAAAGATTTTTTAACATCAGAGGAAATTTATTTTTCAGCATAAAACAAAAAATCCTTACACATACTTAAGAAAGAAAAAATAGGTTTATGGGCAATAGTATGCAAATGCAAAAAAGTGGTAAAATCGAAAGAAATTGAACTATTTTCCACTATAATACGTAGCAAATGTATACTCCATTACTTTTTTGAAAAATTTAAAAGAAGACGGAAAAATGAAAGAAAATCAAAATATAATTACGATTCTAGGCTGCAGCGGTTTTATCGGCTCACATCTGCTTGAGCGTATTCTGAACACAACTAAAGCTTTTGTATATGGAATAGACCTGAATTCAAGAAAGGTTCAGCCGTTTATCAGTAATAACCGTTTCGAATTCCTCAGAACCGATATAAGCGATATAAAAAGTATCAAGCCGGTATTGCAAAAGAGTTCAATCGTTGTCTCTTTGACAGCTCTCTGCAATCCTTCTCTTTATAATACAGTTACACTGAAAGTAATTGAGAGCAATTATAACAAACCTGTTGAAATAGTTAAAATGTGTTGTGAGTACGGATGCAGGTTTATACATTTTTCAACCTGCGAAGTATACGGAAGAACAGTTGAAAGTTACTGTAAAGAATCGGTTCTGGAATCGGTTCTGAAAGAGGATGAAACTCCCTTTGTTACAGGTCCTGTTCATCTGCAGCGATGGAGTTATTCTTCTGCAAAGCAGTTGCTGGAGAGAACCATTTATGCATACGGAATTGAACATGGTCTGAAATATTCAATAGTTCGCCCGTTTAATTTTATAGGTCCGAGAATGGATTTTATCCCTGGAATTGATGGCGAGGGGATTCCAAGGGTGCTTGCCTGTTTTATGGATGCTCTTATTTTTAACAAACCATTATTTCTTGTTGATGGCGGGAAAAACAGGAGGTGCTTTACGTACATCGATGATGCTGTTGATGCAATTATGGCTATTATAGAAAATGAGAAAATCGCAGACAAACAGATATTTAATATTGGTAATCCGGACAACGAGATTACAATCGAACAACTTGCATATAAAATGATAGGCCTTTACAAAGAACTTCAGCCACAAAAAATATCATCATTGTATGATGTAAAGACGATTTCATCACTGCGTTTCTATGGTGAAGGATATCAGGATTGTGACAGAAGAGTGCCGGATATTTCCAAAGCACAATCTCTTCTGGGCTGGGTTCCCCACACAGATCTTGACATCGCTCTCAAAAAAACAATTAGTGCATATATCGAACAGTACAGCGGGTAATATGAAAAAAAGATACCTGTCGGTTTTTATTCCGGCTTATAATGCTGAATCGCAAATTGAAAAAGTGATAAAAAGGATTCCCGATGATCTGTGGCTGTCTGTTAACAGGTTGTATATAATAAATGATGGCTCTACAGACAGAACACAGGATAAAATTGACATCTTGTCATCTGCAAACAGGCGAATAGTGCCGGTAAAATTTGGCATCAACAGGGGATATGGCAGTGTTGTTAAAGCCGGACTTGAGTTATGTAAAAAAGACGGATGTCAATATGCTGCATGTGTGCATGCTGACGGGCAATATCCACCGGAATATATTCAGCAGTTTATTGAATGCATGAGAAAAGATGGATATGATCTTATGCAGGGGTCTAGAATAGCATCTGGAACTGCCATATCCGGAGGTATGCCACTGTATAAATATGTTGCTGGCAAGTGTTTGACATTTCTGGAAAATACTGTTTTCAAACTGAAACTGACTGACTATCACAGTGGATTTCTGGTATACAGCAGAAATGTATTAGACAGAATAGATTTTGGCAGGTTAAGTTCAAGTTTCGATTTTGATCTTGAAGTAATTGCTTCAGTACGGGCACTTGATTTTGCGATAGGAGAACTGCCAATACCGACCAGATATGCAGACGAGATCTCATACCTAAATCCGGTTACTTATGGTTTCAGGGTACTGAAAGTGCTTTGTAAGTATTGTCTGGGAAGGTATAAAGAAAAAAACACCTGAAATATAAAAAAAATAATTGATACACGGCGAAAGACAATAAACAGGAGATGGGAAAATCAAAAATGAAAGCGAAAATATTTGCATTACGGCATGGTGAAACTGAATGGAATAAAATTGAAAAACAGCAGGGACATCTTGACAGTAATCTGACAGAGTTGGGTAGATTACAGGCAAAAGCTATTGGTGATGGGTTGAAAAAAAACAATTTCGATAAATTCTTTTCAAGTGATTTGGGCCGTGCAATTGAAACATCCGAAATTATTTCGGATTATATCAGGATTGATTTTGTTACTGATGCAAGATTGCGGGAAAGGAACCTGGGTCGTCTTCAAGGGCTTACAAAAAATGAGTTCAAGAGCAGGTATCCTGATGAATGGATGTCGTTTTCCCAAAATGACCCTGACTATGTTATTCCGGATGGAGAATCTATAAAGCAAAGACATGTAAGAGCTGTAAACTGTATTGAAGAATTGGCATTGCAAAACATGAACAGCACAACTTTATTGGTTACTCATGGAGGGATTTTAATGAGCATGATGTACAAGACATTGAAAATGCCTCTGAACCAGGAAAGATCTTTCTCGCTCTATAATGCTAGTATAAATGTATTCTCTGTTTCTGACAAAAAAGAATGGAAACTTGAAGTTTGGGGTGACACCCATCATTTGGAAAAATATGGTCTTGAGACATTAGATGACAATTAAATAATTAAAAATTGCACATGAAGAAAAAATGCCTTTGCCCGTATCCTAACCGAAGTTTGGTCTGAAAATAAATATCGTTTCACAACAACCTCCTCTTGCTCTTTTCAAAAAAAAAAATTATACTATAATATAGTATAGATCCAAATACTGGTGAAGTGAATTTTAATATTGATAATGACAGAAAAAAACAAAATGGTAGAGTTCTTAAAATCGCGTTTAGGACGAAATGCCGATAAAGGAATTATCGATTCTTTTTTAATCAATAATAAACCATTCACATTAAATGAGGGAGATTAATGTATTAAAAAGGTGACAGGTTTAGGTATAAGAACGGTACCAATAAAATCGCATTATTGGTATTGATACATACCCTGACTTTGTATTAACGGAAGATATGTTTTCGATTAAATTGGTTTTGTTATAGGAATTGTGGGCTAAACGGTACGTAATGTGTCCGGAAAATGGAAAGGATATCTGACATTATGGCAACTTGCTTTAAAGTGAAAAAGAATAATAAAGGATGTAAATTCATGGAAGTGTCTGATAAAATGATGGGGCTGGTTTGTGCAGCATTTATGAGTATGATTATTTCTGTAACAGATACTCCTGCTGATGAGATTGGATTAGCAATCGGTTTGAACTCTTCTATGTATAAACCATGGGACAAAAATAATGCTGAATATCAAAAAACGGACATACTGAATCCTATCGAGATAACATTTCAAAAAAATTTAATCAAATTTTTGGGTATCCATTCGTCTCTTCAATATTCAAAAAAATCTATTTCACAATCAATGCAGGCAACAGATTCAAACTTTGAACCTGTAGGTACTATTAAGTATGAGAATACGATGAATTATCTTTCGATGGAGATATCTCCCATTGTCTTCTCCAGGTTGAATAATTTTCTAATCGATGCCAGATTAGGTGTTAGTGGTGATTTTTACATAAATGAGACAAATCGTTTCGGAAATGAATCCTCAACAATTCGCAGCAAAGAAACCAGTTCATTTTTGTTAAGCTTCGTAAGCGGTATCGGGTTGGGATACATTATAAAAGACAGGTTTAAAATCGGTTTGAGAAGCAGTATTTCAAGAACTTTAACTGACATCTATAAAGACCAGTCAGATAATGTGGATCTTTTTTATTTGAATTTTCATAATGTTATATGTTTTAGTCTGCTTATATAAAAGAGATTTAATAATAACGATTACCATGTGTTGGAGATATTACATGATTGAAAGCAGGAAAAAATAATCTGATTTAATTAATGCCAAATTCAGTATTTTTTTTGAGCTTATCAATAATATGAATTGTTCAGGAAATTGATTCCAATGATAAATAGCAGCAAAAGGCCAATATGCTTTAAGCACTTTGGCCTTTTTATGATTTGATTATTTACATCGAATACCAAAGCAGGCATATAATTGTTGATATTCATGTACACCATGCTTAAAACTCTACTGGCGCAGGTGTAGCCTGGAATGTCCCGATGCAATATCGGGCTCATTATTGGGATTTCGAGTTGCAAAACAGAATCGGCGTATCTTCTGATACCCGGAAATCGGATTTGGTATCAGGGTTGAGCCATTAAGACCGGTTTTTGGAGGTTTTTTATCCTGTTTCTGAATTCCGGGTGTCGATAGTTGACAGTGCTTTAATCAATTGTTTATATTGTTCATGTTCATGAAAAAAAAATTTCATTTTTGTCCGAAGGAGGAATAGATGAACAAGAAAGTTCTACTATTATGTGCATTTGTTGTTACTTTTCTTTTTGCCTCTAATACTTCAGCAGTAGATAATGCTTTAGGCTTTAAAGGCGGTATTGGTATGAGCACCCTGTATGGTGACGGGGCTGACTTAATAGATCTGACTCCAATAGTTGGGTTTACTGGAGGTGCTTTTTATGAATTATCAGTTGCAAAATCATTTTCTATTCAGATTGAAGCACTATTCTCAATGAGAGGTTCAAAGATTGAAGGTTCTGGTGGCGACTTAGGTGATGACTTAGGTGATGACTGGGGTGACGACTGGGGTGATGACTGGGGTGATGACTGGGGTGATGATTATTCTACTACATCAAGATATAATTATCTTGAAATTCCTGTACTGCTGAATCTCAAAATTCCCACAATGGGTAATGTAACACCATATTTTTACTCTGGTATATCTCTGGGAGTATTCCTTTTTGGTAAAGCTGAGACGGATGGTTTGTCATTTGATATAGATGATGGTGTGAGCACTGTAGATCTTCTGATTCCGGTTGGAGCAGGTCTTCAAATTAATGCCGGACCAGGAAAATTTGTCATGGATGCAAGATTTTCTCTGGGATTACTTGACACAGATGATTCTGATAGCGATCCTGTAAAAAACATGCAGCTTTTCAGTTTTATGGTTGGATATGCATTTCAATTCTAATTGCAGGTAACCAATTTTATTTTTTAGAAGCTCTGTCTTTTTAAAATTAGAGCTTCTACGCCAAGTGCACACCGATATCTGAAGCGGAATATCGTTAAATATGTTACACCGAGCTTAAATGTCGGTGAGCTTCTGCGAACCCGTGAAATCCCGATAACAGGTAATTTGGTAATACCCGATGAGTCAGCGTTTGATTATTATATTTTAATAGTATTCCAGACGTGTATGTTGAGAGAATCTGGATATACCGGTGAAAGCGGATGTAAGTCTGTAGCCACCCGGAAATTCTGCTTCTCACCAATACTAAAACATCTTTGTACGAATGTATGAGGAAATCGTATCCACCCCCTTATATTTTTCTTAATGACTGGTCGTAATACCAGCAAAAGGATTTCAAAGCTCTGACTTAATAAAAAAAACAATCTATTCGGGCAAGTAATTTAATAATGAAAATGGTAAAAATTATCGGAATCGTTTTGCACCTGACTCTTTGTTGCAATAATAAATTTTCAGAAACTACCCGCAAAGCAGAAACAAATTACCCATTAGCAGAAAAAATCGAAATTCTGAGCAAAGATATCGCGATCTGTTTCGACGAGCCGATAATTGAATGCTGGGACAGTTTCAGTTCTGATCTCGACAGCTTATCAATTGTGATTTCGGATCATATAAACAACAATTACAATCCCCGGGAAATAGTGCAAACAATAAGAACAATCGTTTTTGATACTCTGAAAATCGGTTTTGATAAAAATGAAGACCAGATAGATAACTGTTTACCTCAGCTTGTATTTAAAACCAGAACCGGTTCATGCCTGGGAACAGGGCTGCTTTTATTACTGCTTGGGGAAAGGCTTGGATTACCACTTTATGGTGTACTTGTCCCAACCCATTTTTTTGTCAGATATGATGATGGTTTCTGCCGCATAAATCTCGAACCAATCAAATCCGGAGAAAGTTT
>DATGNN010000014.1:0-3303 GCA_035306725.1 Chitinispirillaceae bacterium
GTGGAAATTGACTGGTATGGACGTAATTCACAGGGACGTTTTGTTGGATCCGGTACATATCTTGCGGTAGTTGAGGCAACCGATGTGAAGGGTGGCAAAAAAATGAAACCATCAAGTCATCCTATAGGCATAAAAAGATAAAATTCATATTCGTAAAAAAGAATAAACAGGGCTGAATAAATCAGCTTTGTTTTTTACATTCAAAACTGGTTAGTTGATAATATATGAAAGTTACTAATGTCTTGTTGTATCGGTATGTGAATTTTGAATTTGTATTCAGCTTGAATTAAAAAAACCAAAAATTCATTCGTAGTAAGAAATGAAACTTGTTGGTCTGGCGTAGTTCACTGAAGATTATAAAAACAAGAGATCAAACGAAAATGGATAGAAAACATAGATACTTTTATATATGAAGTAGAAAAAAAATGTATTCTGTTTGGATACTTTAACAGTGAACTTATAATAAGAACTGAAATACTAATATGTTACATAAATTAATGTGTTCGAGTAGTTAAAAATGGGAGTAAGAATGAACTCGTTAAAGCGATTAAAATTAATGATATTTGTATTTTTGATTGCAAATGTTGTAACAGCAGACATATTCCGGGTGGCAAAGGAAGGTCAACAATATTCCAGTATTCAGAAAGCTGTTGATGCAGCAAACCCGGGTGACGTAATATTGATCATGGATGCCGAAACATACGAAGAGCAGGTTACAATTGACAGTGCCAAAAATGGTCTGACTTTAAGAGCTGATATAATGGGTGGAAGAAAGCCTGTAATAAAATATCATGATAATAAATCAATCAATCCGGAAAGCTGTCAGGATGCCCAGGATAGTGTAAAAACAACAGAATATGAGAAAGAGGGAACTTATTTTGACCAGAATGGGGCATTGCGCATTCTGAAAGCACGTGGTGTAGTTATAGAAAATATAATAATAGATGGTGGAGATGCTTTTGCCTTTGTTAATACCGGGGTATGGTCTGGACCAAATTGTACTGGCCGGGCATTTGATCTCTTTTCAGGAAATGCGGCATTAAATCTATGGATTGCCGGAGATGCTGTTATTAGAAATTGTGAAATAAGGAACGCTTATTTTGGGGTTTATATAAAAGACAGGAATCTTGGTGGTATTTATGCCAATGCAAATCCGTCAGATAACGATTCGCTGAGAAATGTACCATTATCGGGATTTGGAAAATCGGGTAATCATCTTTTTGAAGGATGCAGGATTTATGAAAATTCGTGGGGTATGTTTTTTGAATCTGCCTGGGATTTGGGTATAACTGTAAGATATAATCTTTTTTATTCAAATTATCACCAGAGCTCCAGTTTCGCAAATGATGTGTCAGAAATGGGAGAAGAAGGTGCAAATCAGTGTGGTGGTGCAATATTGTTTAAAGATGTGATGCTTTCTCCTGTTTCAATATACAATAACACTTTCTGGGATAATTCATTGAATATTGCAGGCCAGTGGCAGGCAGGTGCACAACATTTGATTTTCAACAATATATTCGCAGAACCTAACGAGTATTGGGGAGATGATAAACTGTTTGGAAATAACAGGCAGAATTTTGCAATGGATATTGCTCATGTTCACCGTTTAAAACATAATTCATTTGCATGTATGCAGGAGCCACCTCATAAAAGAAGTCAAAACTATACAGCAGGAAGATCAGATCCTGCTACAAATGATTATGTTCAGATAGATACATCTGTTAGAGGGGTCGACAGGGTAGTTATCTATAATGGACTCGATCGTGTTGAAAAAGAAGGTCAGGAAATTGTTATTACAATACCTCTTTCCTCAGGTGATGTTGAAGTAACAGAATTTGCTGAATGGATTGTCCAACCAGGTGCATTACTTACAGGAGGATCTGGTGCTGGTTCAATGATATCGGAGAGCGCAAACAACAGGTGGCTTGAAATGAAATTTAAATCAACAGATCCTGATGATCCGGATTTTTTGACACCGGATTGGGATGATTCGATAATGTATAAATATATTGTCGACCAGGGATGGCCTGAAGCTGGTATAAGAGATGCCGACGGATCAATTGCAGATCTTGGCGCTATTCCAATGACAGGTATTCCTGAAGATAATATTGTCATTAAACCAATATCGTCTGTTATTATCAATGACGACAACATCGCAACTGTAAGCTTTGATTTATCAGTATTATCTGGTAGTTTTGAAAACCCTGAAATTAAACATATAAAATGGATTAACAATGTTGAGTATGATGTTGATTCATGGGGTAAAGATGTAGAAACAATCTCTTCCTCAGATATCATAACTCCAGACATATCTTCCAAAACTGTTTCTGTCGGATCAAATTCAATTTCATTTTCTGTACCAAGGCGTTCTGAGGATGAATTATATGCTTTTTGTGAAATTATTGTTGAGGGTATCGGATCCGATGGAAAACCGGTAACTTCAAATGTCGGTTTTTTACCGTATCGTAAACTTGAATATGTTTTTACTATCAAGTTTTATCCCGATGAGTCATCAGTATCACCCTCAAATGAAATCAATGAGGTACAAGTTGGACAGCCTGTAGCAATGGAAATAATTCCTTACAAAGCAAATGGTGAAAAAGTCACAATGGATGTAGATACAGTTGATATATCTCTGGTAAATTCAACATTTGATTTACTCGACGAGTCTGGAAATAAATTAATGCTGGATGGTATTTCAAAAGATGGTACGATCGTTACTGTTGTGTTTACCAAAATTCCAAACAATGGTTACGAAATAGTAAGGGCAAGCGGGATAATAAAACAAAATTCTTCAGATAGTATTGGTGCTGCAATTGGTGGCAGCTCAGAAGAAATTAATATTTTACCCGGACCGCCTGATCACATAAAATTTATAGATCCTGCAGGCTCAAGTAATGCGCCCGCAATTATTAACCCGGGTGAATTGCTCGAAGCACTATTGCAAATATATGATCAGTATGGAAATCCGGTGATTGAGCCGGCAAATGTTTCTATCGAGAGTCGAGAGCCAAACATTGGAGGTCCAACAGGGACGACAAGTGGTATGAGTGACAATACGGGCCAGATTACTTTTGACAGTATTGTGGTTGGTAAGGATGGCTCAGAAAATGACGTGTTCAGACTCGTTGCCACATTAAAATATGAAGGAAAAGAAAACTATGATACCACATATCTGAAGGTTGGCAAAATAACCGATCGTTTCGTGATTTTTTATTCTGACACAAACGGATATAACCCTACCATAATAATTGATGAGTGTTCAAGTGAAAGGGTTCCGGTTACAATAAGGGCAATGGCAAG
>DATGNN010000015.1:0-5876 GCA_035306725.1 Chitinispirillaceae bacterium
CAGATGCATTCAAAAAGCTTTCAGAAGAATTAATCCCGGCACTACTTTCATTATCAGCGATTTCTGCAGCTACAATTGCTTTTGGCCCAGAAGGAGCTGTTAGTTCATCAATTGCTACATCTGGTATAAAGACCATTGGAAATTTTGTAAAGAATTACTTGAATAAAGAAAAGCAAAAATCTCTTGAAGAACTAATTTTTAATTTTAAAAATTCATTAGAAATCATTACTTCACAGTTATTTCTTAATAATCAAAAAAAGTTAGTATTCATTATAGATGAGTTAGATCGTTGTCGCCCTACCTATGCAGTTGAAGTTATTGAAAAAATCAAGCACCTTTTTAGTGTAGCTGGTGTAATATGGGTGTTAGTTTTAAATAAGGATCAAATGGAAAAATCAATAAAACATATATATGGAACAATTGATACAAATGAATACCTTACTAAATTTATTGATGTAACAACTCCCTTACCCAAAGATGTAATTAATTATAACAGATATTTATCTGATCATTACAATAAACTTGTAAATGGTTTAATTGATTCGACTGAAATGGATTGTGTAATTAAAGATTCCGCTAAAAGGTTTCTTTCAGAATTAGCAAGATTGTTTGGATTATCTATTCGAGAAACTCAAAAAGTTGTTTTATCCCTGCAACTTATTCTTGGCAAATGTTCTGACTGGACCGATTGGTATATTATTATAGCATTGTTTTATACAATTTTGAAAGTTAATAAGTTCAATCTTTATCTGCAAGTAAAGAATAATACGATCGGATATATTAGATTAAGCGATAAGCTTGATATTTTAAAGGAAAGTTCCTCTTGTAAAAAACCTATAAATTGGTTACCATTTTATGTAGAAAACTCAATGCGAATTAATAATGATACTGATTCTAAAACTCAGGCACATAATGATTACGGTCAAAATAGTGAAGACGAATATAAAAAATTTACAAACCAAGAATATGACTTTTTAGAAGTTGATGATAAATATAAAAAAGATATTTTTTGTAAACTTGATTTATTCAATTTTGATTAAATTTATCAACTAATATATGTAAATAGATTATTTTTCAAATTAAAATTGTGATAAGGCTTTAACTCATAACTTTATCTCTTAAAGCCTGGTAAGAATCAATCACATCGTATTTTATATCTGCGTGGCCCAATGCTTCAAAATGTTTTCTTGCATATTTGATTTTTTTCTGCTCAATCTCTTTTAGCTGAAGTGTTTCCATGCTTCCTTTGGTTTCAGCTACGAAATAAACATATTTAACTTTATCAGTGTTAAACACGATTGCCCAGTCGGGGCTGTAATTGCCCAGCGGCGTAGGTATCTTAAAGCCTTTTGGCCCACCTGGAAGTTTCGCGTACACGAGAACCTCTTCGCACTCAAGATCAACTGCGAATTCTCTTTCAACCTTTGAATCAGTCTTTACGTAGTTATGAACATGCTTTTTAACTTCAAGAATATTTTTTGCAAGTGAACCTTTGAAATTGTTTATGGTAAAGATACTGTCATCATAGGTCTTGTCGGTTTTTGAATAAACAATGTTGTTTATCAAAGTTGCAGCTTTTTCATTGTTAATTATATTTGATACGCGTTGTATAAAGCTCTCCGGATTTACTCTGAAATTGTAAAAAGTATCCTGCCGCAAACCCTGTAATATCTTTACAACAGTTTTTCTGGTCAGTTTTGTCTCTCTGGCAATTTCCGCAACCAGATCGTACCTTAATGGCCCAAGTAAAGATTCAGCCCTTTCTGTTACACTCTTTTCCTTTTTCATGCTTTCGCCAGCCTTGAGTGCCGCTTCATCAATCTTGTCCTGCTGTTGACCTGATGTGATATTTATCAGAATCTTTTTAACTTCAAGATTTACATCTATTGCTTTAACACATTTGTCTACAAGCTCCCGGCTTTCAAAATCCACTTCGTAGACAGTTTTAACCTTAATCTTATTCCACAAATCCTGAAACTCTTTTTTGGCGAAATTATCATTAGGCTTGAGAACATCCATATTGACATTATTTTCATTATCATTTTCTGCTGCTTTATAGTTAGCTGTTTTATAGATACCTGTCATCAGTTCCGCAACGCAGGACTCAAAACCTTTTAATTTTTCCGGTAATTCATAGGTTTTGTTTTCAACATCTTTGATCAGGGTTTCTGTTATATGGTAATTTGAATCCAGATAGCCCCTGGTTTTCATGTCAAAAATCAGATCCATAGAAGACTGGCTGTCAAAAACAAACTCATCACCATTTTCGTTGTGAATAACACGATCGTTTAATACCTCAACAGTAAGTACCACAGGCCGTTCCGATAGCGATTCCACGATTTCATTCTGTAATGCTTTGGCAAATGATTCATAAGATTCACTGGCAACTACGGTTAGTTTATTCACATTAAAAAAATCGCTGTCCAGCACTGAAGAATCCATTCTTTCACCCTGGGAGTTAACACATATACGAAGACCCCGTCCGATTTCCTGACGTTTACTGATTTCGGACTGGCTGTGTTTCAGGGTACAAATCTGGAACACATTAGGATTGTCCCAGCCTTCACGAAGAGCAGAGTGAGAAAATATGAAACGGGTAGATTCTTTTAGATCAAGAAGTTTCTCCTTGTTCTTCATAATAAGATCATAGGCACTTTCATCATCACTGCCGCCTTCACCCCGCTTCTCTTTTGAATCTACAAATTTACCTTTTTTGTCTATCGAAAAATAACCTTTATGAATATCCACAACAGAGAACTTTTCTAGATAAGCATTGTATTCCATTTCTAAAAAATCTAACTGACTGGTTGCCTTGATATATTCTTCTTCAAAGACTCTTGCGTAAATTCCCTTTTCATCTGGACTGCTGTAGTCGCGGTATTTTACAACTTCATCAATAAAGAAAAGGGATAATACTTTAATTCCCTTTTGAAACATGCCCCGTTCTTTTTCAATATGCGACTTTATCGTTTCACGAATTTGAATACGGCGTACATGCTCCTCGTCCACATCACCGGTAGTCTGCCCGACAGAGAGGACAATACCGTTAGTAAAAGAAACGGTATTGGTAAACCCGTTTATCTCTTTTACTACAAAACCTTTGTACTGTTTCAGTTCATTGGAGAATACATAGAGGTCATCTTTCTCCTTGATCTGACGGATTTTCTTCTGGATTCCATTAACCTGTTTTACTTCAAGTTCTATATAGGCCACCGGATATCTGGTTGTACTGATTTGAATTCTGTCCAGAAACAGATAGCTGTTCGTTCCGCTGTTACCGATAACTTCAATCCCCTTTACGCTGATCTTTTTAACCAGTTTCTGGTTGTAGGCATCAATGGCATCCAGTCGATAAATTTTATTGAAATCGTGTTTATGTGTAGCAGAATAGCGCAGTGTAAAAAGCTGATTGAACTCTCTGTCGGTAAATATCTTTTCAGCTTTATTACCAAAGCGTTGAGGTTCATCAATAATAAGAATCGGACGAGCGCGTTTGATAATATCGATAGGCCGTTCGCTTTGCAGTGTATCCAGTTTCTGATAAATCTTTCTGGATTCACGGCTGGTGGTGGCAAAAGCCTGGTAATTCATGATAATTACTTCGATGTTTGAAGTATTCGCGAAGCTTTTGATATTAATCAGGTTGGATTTGTTCTTTGTATTATAGATGGAGAAACGGATCTTTTTGCCATAGATTTCCTGAAAATGGTCGGAAGTTATTTCCAGTGATTTATGAACCCCTTCACGAATCGCCACCGACGGCACCATGATAATAAACTTGTTCCATCCGTAATGTTTGTTAAGCTCATACATGGTTTTGGTATATACATAGGTTTTACCTGTACCGGTTTCCATTTCGATTGTAAAATTCTTTCCGGCAAGCTTGTTACTTGCTTTAAGCCCCTGTTCTTTCTGAATTCTTTTAACATTGTTTAAAATTTCATCTTCAGTTAATTCAAGTTTTTTATTTGAGAATATTTCCTCGATTACATGGCCTGTTCCGGATGATCTTATTACATCGGGAGCTTCATAACGCCCGACAATTTCTTTTCTGAACCCTTTGCTTTGCCCTTCAAAACAGCGGACTACCGCCATGGCGGCATCAGTCTGGTAGGGTTGTTGTTTGAATTTCAGTTTCATGTATTAACTTGTAAATTATGGATGGTTAATTATGAATGTAATTCAAAACCATCTGAATTTACTTCTCCTTTTCTTAAATTGTGAACTTTGTATTATTAACTTTTCATTCACCACTCATAATTCACCATTATTTTTCAGTTTTTTTATAGTTTTATCAAAATCTGATTCAATTTTCTGATATTTATTGAACTCATCGTATTGTGCAAAGGCTTTCTGCTCGGCTGTCTTGTTTGAAATAGTACCCTTGCCGTCGAGGATTCTATACTCATTAAATTCAAGGAATTTATTGACAGAATCCGCCAGTCCCTGCATGGTTAATGTTGTGCGTTTTTCTATGAGTCTTTCGATATAATCAAAATAACCGGATACTGCACGTTCCAGTTTTTTGATTTCCTCTTCACCCAGATAGTTTTTGGCAATACACGTATCGGATTTCAGTATTCTGCCGTAAGGTGCATTTTTCCAGGTTTTCAGGCCCATAAAGGGCTTATCTTTATCTGCAGTTGCGTGGATAATTTCTGCTGCAGTTTTTCCGGTGACAGCAAAGTGGAATTTGTTTTGCACCATGGCGTAAAAATTCCTTGTAATATCTGCTTCAGGGTTATAATCGATGCTGCATTCTGCAAAAATATCAGTAATTTGCTGATAGATCCGCCGTTCGCTGGTTCTGATGGAACGGACACGCTCCAAAAGCTCCCGGAAATAATCCTTCCCGAAAAACCGGCCGTTTTTAAGCCGATCATCATCCATGGCAAAGCCTTTGATGATGTATTCACGCAAAACCTTTGTAGCCCAAATGCGAAATTGAGTAGCATGCCAGGAGTTTACCCGATAACCTACTGAAATAATCGCATCCAGATTGTAGCAGTTCAGTTCTCTGGTAACTTCCCGGTTTCCTTCGGTTTGAACTATTGGGAATTTCCCAATAGTTGCCGCTTCTTCCAGTTCACCGGTCTTGTAGATCTTTTTCAGGTGCTCATTTATGGTTGAAACATCTACTCCAAAGAGTTCTGCCATTCTTTTTTGGGTAAGCCATACTGTTTCGTTATGTAAGATGATTTCAACCTTCACATCACCATTGGGGGCAGTATAAAGCAAAAATTCTGTCAGTTCATCTTTATTTAATTGTGAATTTTGAGTAGTTAATAGTGAATTTTTCTTCTTCATGATTTTACCATCTCTTTTGAAGTAAGGATTATTGAAGAAAGTAATTTTTGAATTTCATTTAAATCTGTCTCTATTGAGTCGTACATGTTTTTTTCCAGATAACCTGATTGATATAAAAGTTCCATCCAATACATGGTTTCATTTGCTTCTTTTTGGGCAATTGCCATTTTATGAATAAAATCCGCCTTACTTTCTGCATGTTCAGCTTCACTAACCATCGCCCCAATTGAAGTCGGCGCTTTTAAGGATCTGTTTTGACAGGACAAACTCTTTCTTATTCTGCAAAAACTGAAACATCTTCACCATCCTCAAAGCGAATGCAAAACTCTTATTCTTAATAACATTTTCTCCCATAATCCCTCACTCCCACTCCCATTCATAATTCACCATTCATAATTCACCATTCATAATTCACCATTCATAATTTATCATTCACAATTTATCATTCACAATTCATCATTCACAATTCATCATTCACAATTCATCATTCACAATTCATCATTCATCATTCATCATTCATAATTCACCATTCATAATTCACCATTCATAATTAAATAACCATCACCTTT
>DATGNN010000016.1:0-3434 GCA_035306725.1 Chitinispirillaceae bacterium
GTCAGGATTTATGATCCATTGGGAAATGTTGTTTTTGATCAAACATTAAACAATGTAAAAGAAGTGAAAGTTGACTGGGAGGGACGGAATATACAGGGACGTTTTGTTGGATCCGGTACTTATCTTGCGATAGTTGAGGCAACCGACTTGAAAACCGGTAAAAAAATGAAACCGTCTCGTCATCCTATAGGTATAAAACGATAAAGTTATTTCCCTAAAATAAAATAAGCAGGGTTGAATTAATCAACCCTGTTTTTTATTTAAGCGTGAACTAAAAAATGCCTTTCTTCCAGGAATTCTGTTTAGCCTTTCTGATTGTAATATTTGCGCAAGAACGGGTTGAAACGAGGTATAACAGACAAGAATCGCAACCCATGAAAAATAATGGGATATAAGAGAATTATTAATTTATTGTCTAATAAAGTATTCTACTGGAATACATAAGAGGTGAACCAATAACCTTTGCTATATTACTAATTCAAATAATCGTTGTGTATGATCTGAAATATACGATGTATTGACTATTGTAATTTTCAAATTTGCGATGCAATTTTTAATAAGTATATCTTTTTCAATATTTAATATGAGAATCACAGTAACTGAAATTCGGAAAATCAGAGTTTGTTAATTATAACTAAAAGATATAGAAAAAAACGAATTTAAAAGGAGAATGTTCTAATGTGCCAAATAAAGAGTTGGAACAAATTTGTGGTATTGCTATTAATGGTCCAAATCGTATCTGGTGCTACACGTTATGTCGCTAAAGATGGAATTGATGCTGATTTTACTTCAATTCAAGAGGCAATAGATGCATCTGGCCCAAATGATGTAGTAGAAATTAGGGATAGCGAAATTTATGAAGAGCAGGTGAATATTGACAGTGCAAAAACCGGATTGACATTAAGAGCTGCATCAATACAAAAACCTACAATTAAATGGCGGGATACACTCTCTACTTTTCCATCAAGCGCAGCGGAAGCAAAGGATAATGATTTAACAACAAAAGCAGAAAAAGACGGGATCTATTTTGATCAGAATGGAGCACTTCGCATTTTACGGGCGCATAAAATTACCATAGAGGGAATAATTATAGATGGAGGCGGGCCATTTGCGTTCAATAATCCAGGGGTATGGGGAGCATCTGATCTGTTTCATGGAAATTCAGCACTGGTACTGTGGATTTCGGGAGATGTGGTTATAAGGAACTGTGAGATGCAAAATGCTTATTTCGGTGTTGCGGTAAAAGACAGGAACCTTGGAGGCGTATTTGCAAATGTCAACCCAAGCGACAATGATTCATCTAAAAATGTACCGTTATCCGGATTTGGAAAGACTGGTAATCATCTGTTTGAGCAGAACAGAATTCATGATAATTCATGGGGTATGTTTTTTGAATCAGCATGGGACAGGGGTTCTGTTGTCAGGTATAATCTGATTTATGAAAATCATCATGAATCTAGTTCTTTTGCAGAAAAAGTATCGGGAATGGGAGGTGAAGGAACTAACCAAACTGGTGGGGCAGTACTATTAAAAGATGTGAGACATTCGCCTATAGCATTTTATAATAATACTTTCTGGCATAATATGCTTAATATTGGTGGGCAGTGGCAGGCTGGGACACAGCATCTGATTTTTAACAATATTTTTGGTCCACCGGTGAAGTTATGGAGTGAAGATAAGCTGTTTGGAAATAATGCAGAAAACTTTGCAATGGATATTGCTCATGTGCATAGATTAAAGCATAATCTTTATTCAGTCATGAAGGAATGGAATTCGGCAAATGTATATATCGGCAAACAATTTAAAGATCCGGTTACAGGTCAAAATGTGCAAACTGACCCACAAAATGTAAAAGTAACTTTACCTATAATTTCGAATGATCTGAGAGAACTGGAAAAAGGCGGATATTTTAATGTTACAATTCCATATTCTTCAGGGGATGTAGACACGGTTATTTATGTAAGTGATAATCAGGTGATATCTCCGGGTGCAAAGTTATTGGGTAAATCAACAGAATCATTTCCTCCCGATGCGAATAACAGATGGTTTGAACCGGTTTTTAAATCAACAGATCCGGAAAATCCAAATTTTCTGGTTCCCGATTGGAATGATACAAACATGTTTAAATATGTTGTCGACCAGGGATATCCGGATGCAGGGATTCTGGATGCGGATGGTTCAATTGCGGATCTTGGAGCAATCCCATATATTGGAGATTTGCCATCTGATAAAATCGTGATTAATCCTACGAAACCGGCTATTATTTCTGGATCTGGAAGTAATACAAAAGCCACACTAAATTTCCGGTTGTATTCAATTGATGGCGAAATGCAGGATCCTCAGATCAAATATATTCGCTGGATTCACAAAATGCCCGATCAAAAAGACACATGGGGTAAAAGTGCAAAAATAATTCCAGCATCGGGGATTTTTACTCCAACTGAAAACCAGACAATCAAAATGGGTTTGAATACAATGTCTGTATCAATACCCGCTTTAGGCGATAGTGATACAACCGGTTTTTTTGAGTTGGTAGTTGAGGGTACTGGCTCAGATGGAAAGAAAATTACATCTGCTGTGGGATTTTTACCTTACCGTGAACTGGAGTATGAATTTGAAATTAAAATACTCGATTTGAATGAAACTACTGAACTGGATCAGGTACAGGTAGGGTTTCCTGTAAAAATGCAAATTATTCCAAGGAAAATTGATGGAACACCATTGGACAAGGATATATCTGTAGATTATGTAAGCTTGTCTTTGAGTTCAATTGAATATAATCTTAAGGATACATCGGGAAATGATCTTTTATTTTTAACAGGATTACCTAATACGGGTAGTATTATTCCTGTGATGTTCACCAGAATACCTGATGGTGGAATGGAAATGATTTCTGCTACCGGTATGTTTGATACAACATCATCGGAAGGTTTCAATGATGCAATAATGGGGGCATCAGATCCCATACGAATACTTCCGGGGGACCCTGCAAAAATTGAATTTCAGGATCCGCCGTCCGGGAATAAAAATTATCCTGGTGTTATACAACCTGGTGAGTTCAGGGATATATTGCTATATGTATTCGATAAATATGGAAATAAAGTGGTTGCTCCTGCAGATGTCAGTGTAAAAAGCCTTAATAGTGAAATCGGAAACTTTACTGGTGCTACAAGTGGCCAAAATGATGAAGATGGGGAAATGGTTTTTGACAGTCTGGTTGTAGTTAATGGTACAACTGATGATGTATTTGCGATTGAGGCAAAACTGGAATTTAATGGAAACGTTCTTGATTTTGATACCACATATCTGAAGGTTGGCAAAATAACCGATCGTTTCGTGATTTTTTATTCTGACACAAACGGATATAACCCTACCATAATAATTGATGAGTGTTCAAGTGAAAGGGTTCCGGTTACAATAAGGGCAATGGCAAG
>DATGNN010000017.1:0-10752 GCA_035306725.1 Chitinispirillaceae bacterium
TGATTCAGACAATGTTTTAAAGGTTCGAATCTTTAAACTGTGAATAATTCCTGTTTAAATAAAGATAGGAAAATAATCAAAAAAATCAATCATGGTTTTAATCATCCACATCAGGTAAATCAGCGGTTCAGACATTTTCTGTTGTTATTTATAATTTTCTTAATCGATATCCACTTCAGTGAATTTTGAATTTGGAATTTGGAATTTTGAATTTTGAATTTGGAATTTGGAATTTGGATCCTCATGCTCGCCGAGCACACACGCCCCACTTGTAATTAATGATCTGTATATTTGTAAAATTTAAATGAAAAGACCTCTCTACCCGTTTCGATCGCAACTCTTTTATAACATCATTTGCCAGGTGATTATTTACAGCTTTTTTAAGAGTGTCAATAGAAGGACGCAGATAAATTTCAGTTGTTTTAATTGATGAATGTCCCAGTATTGTTTTTAATACTAACAAATCAGCATTACCGTCAACTGCGTGGCTTGCAAATGCATGCCGAAGAGAATGTGGCGTTACTTTTTTTAAAGAAAACGGGACCAACATTTTCCACTGTTCCCTTGAAACTGGCTCTCTGCCATCCTTATTGATAATTGAGCTCCTCTCTTTGAAATAAAAAGGGTGAACTTTTTGCATTCAATAATGATTTACGACAGCGTATCCATTCTTTAAGCATTTTTTGAACCTTGGCTGTCATTGGAATAGATCGTTGTTTTCTTCCCTTATTGTGAATGATCAGCATTTCATTACTCCAGTTGCTTGCGGTTGAGCACGTCAGAATGCTGGCAATGTTGCCTTCGAAAATAGTATTACTCTTTGTTCCATCATTCATCATTCACCATTTACAATTAAGATACAGGTTTTCACAACGCCCAAAAAACTTCAAGGTTTTATTCCTGTTTCTTATTTCTTAATTTCTACTGCGGGGGTCGTGTCTGCTCGGCGAGCATGAAAATATATATCTTAACATCCAAAGGGCGTTGCAATTGATGATAAAAAACTTATTAAACTGCAAAAAGCTTTGCTGGAATTTGGTGCACCTCTGAACAGGGGTAATCCCCGGTAAAATAAGCCGATCGCGTATTGATTATCCTGGGTGTGAACCTGACAATTCCGGTGTATCTGATTAAAGTTTATTTAAAAATTATTATATTCATTGTAATATTGATTGTTGTACCATACAAATGAATCAGTGAATGGCAGGTGCAGAAGAGCGACCTGGTTTGAAATAAATTCAGGATAGAGGCCCTGAAGGATAAACTTGTTTGGGATTCGGTATGCATTTATGAGAACAAGAATAAGCAAGAGTCAGCTTCAGAAACTTCAGAAAAAACACAGAACAGATGAATCAATTGGGGAACTCTTTGGAATTTCCCGTCAGGCAGTACACCATCTTCGGAAAAAGTATGGAATATCTCCTGTTGATAATAAAAATGAAAAAAGAAACATGGAATTAATGGAAGAATATAACAGTGGAGTATCCGGAACAAAACTCGCCCGAAAATACAAACTCTCTGTTACACAAACATATCGCATTATTCACTCTTTTTCCGGAAAGAATAATGGAAATCAAAAATGATGATAATCGAATTCCTTTATTCATATTGTTTTTTCTGTTTTCAGTGCATTCCGGATTCAATTCATGGATTATACGGCCAGATTTGATGTCTCATATCTGGCATGCAGTAAGGTTATGACTTCTAAACTGTGAATACGTAAAAATGATGATCACAAGCAAAAACTTTACAGTAGTTGTTTAAATCCAAAAAATGCCGGATTTTAAGTAAAATTTTAATTTTTGTGCAATAAACTAAACTTTTTCGTGTGATATTTTTAATCGGGACAAAAAGAATGCTATTTTTATTTGAAATCATTATTTTTGGGAGAGCAGATGCAAAGCAGGTTACCATTATTCTTTGATAATGTTGAAAACGCGAATGATTATTTAAAGACGTTAAGGGGTCAGGGGAAGATTCTGGTCACAACAAACGGGTGTTTCGATTTGCTTCATTATGGTCATGTGCGTTATTTGCTGGAAGCTGCTGCATTAGGTGATATTCTTGTTGTAGGGATAAATTCTGATGAATCGGTTGCCAGATTAAAGGGAAAAAATCGGCCTCTCCAATCACAGAAGAACCGTGCTTATCTGGTAGCAGCCCTGAAAATGGTAGATTGTACTTTTATATTCCCGGAAGATGATCCGCAACAGTTTTTGAGAGTCCTTAAGCCGGATGTTCATGTAAAAGGAGGAGATTATACTCCAGAGAGTCTTCCTGAAAGAAAAATAGTGGAACAATATGGGGGTCAGATCAGGATTGTTTCATTTGTTGATGGTTATTCCACTACTTCGATAGTTAAAAAAATAAACAGAAATACTGGCCCGATTAACAGATTATCATGAAGATGTCTGATACTTGATCTTTTTTTGATCGTGTGGTAAGCTTTATTGTAAAGTGGAGGTTTTTTAATGACAACCCGCTCAGCGGAAAAGTCTGTAGATTTATTTGAGGCTCGGCTGGAAAAAAATCCGGCATCACGAGTTTTTTCACGTCTTGCAGATGCATACAGAGAAGAAGGAAACTTATCGAAAGCAATAGATATCTGTTTAAATGGATTAAGGATTCATCCTGGCTATGTAACAGGACGGCTTATTTTGGGGCGTTGTTACATGGATCAGGAAAATTTTGATAAGGCGATTGAAGAATTAAAAAAAATCTGCAGCGTGGACAGGCAAAATCGTGTTGCGATCAAGTTACTGGCTGAAATTTATTCGCAAAAAGGGCAGGATCGCAAAGCCGATGAGCTTTATTCAATTCTATATAAAATCGATCCGCTGGGCAGTGCTACTTTAAAACCCGGCATGCAATTACCAGATGACAAGGGTTTGTTTGAAATACTTGAAATTGACGAGAGCGAGAAGTATCCGACAGAATTCAACAGTAGTGATAATAAAGAAAATGATCTGTCGCAGCTGGCTACCACTGTTCAACCGGCTGTTGATCAGTATGAAATCGGTTCTCTGCCTGAAGATGGGTTGAGTGCGCAAAAACAGATGGATGATCTTTATCCGGACAGAACAGAAGAGATCCCTGGTGACGATATAAGCAGCAGAATGGACAAGCTTTTTGAAAAAGAGAGTTTGCCAGACGATGTGACACAACCGGAAAGTGATGAAGTCAGCGGATTTCAGACTGATTTCGAAAGTGAAGAACTGCAGGGTGGCGATGTATCCGGTGCTGATGTATCGTCCCGAATTGATGAACTTTTTTCTGGATCTGATGAGCAGATAGAGAAACAGGACAAGCCGGATTTTGTGGATTCTACTTTTCCTGAAAACCAGGAAGATCAAGTCAGTAATCTGGATCAATCAGAACCGAATCAATCATTTGTTAATGGTGTTACGGAGTATGTTGATGAAAATGACGGAGCTTTTCCAGAACAAAAAGATTTATCAGATAATGAAAATCAACTGACTGCAGATGCTGCTTCCGAATTCGAAGAAACTTTACAATTTGATCGCCTGTTGATTGATAAAATCCGTTCAGGACAGGACCCTGAACAGTCTTCAGACATGCCGGTAGTGGATTTTGATGATTTGAATTTCAGTAATGAAATCAATTCGCAGGGAACAGGAGATATCATCGATTATGAAGAATATTCAGCAGTAGGTTTTGGTGAATCAGATTCGGGTGGAAATGGTTTTGAGGAGGAATCTGTATCTGTAGATTCATCACTTCCGGAAAGTGTGAATGACCCGGAAATTGAATCCATAAAACAGAATACAAATGAAACTGATCAGAATAGTAATTTTGACAATCTGGTGATTGAAGAGAGTGAAAGTGATCAACCGGAAATGGATGCAATTATTCAGGAATCTTCCGATGAACATGTGTCGGGAGATGATATCGCAGAACATCTGGATGCTTTGTTCTCTGATAATGATTCTGATGAAAGTGTCAATTCGTCTGGCAGCGACTTGATAATAGAGAACCCGGTTGAGCAGAACAAAAATACTCTTACTGATGATGCAACTATTGAAGATAACGATAAAATTTCGTTTGAAGATCAGGAACAGTCTCAGGAGTTAATTACTGAATACCCAAATGGTCAGGAATTGTCCGGTGAAGAACTGGATTCGGAGAGTACTGTCATAAAGGATAATTCTGATAATGAAATGGCTGAAAGCAGTTTGTCCGATTTTATTTCGGAAGTTACAGAAGAAATTGGTTCAAAACCCGAAGATACCGGTTCGTCTGATGAAGATATAAGCAGTGTGGAGTCTGCTTTAATCGAACCGCAACAAAATGATTCCGGAACAATAGCTGATAATGCAGAATTAAGTCCGGAGATTTTGCCTGAAAGCTCTTTTGTCGACGAAAATTCTGATAATAATATTGACCAGCAAATTGATAGTTTGTTTTCTGATAACTCTTCGGATGGTGAGATATCCGAATCAGATAAACAGGAACCGGATTTTTTGGATGAAGAATCAAGTTTAGATGACGATGAAAGCAGCGATTATTCCGAAGATAATTCCTTCGAAAATGATAACCATTTACTGGAGCAGATTTCGGGAAACGATATAGCGCAGCAACTGGATTCGATTTTTTCCAATGGACCGGATAAATCTTCGGAAAACAGGGATTCTTTTGATGAAAACTGGGCTCAGGCTAGTTCTGAAAAGATATCACAGGAGAGTGAATCAAATATTTTTGATACGATTTCGTTGGATAATCCTGAACAAAAAACAGATAGTAAAGATGTTGAACCTGAAATCGGAGTAAATGTTTATGGTGAAGCTGCAGATTCTATAGATGGACCACCAACAATATCTGGGGTGGATATTACAAAACGTCTGGAGGAATTTTTTCCGGATGAGAATCTTTTTGATATAGCAGGAAATGTTTTGATTCCTGATGATGAAGAGTCTTCCGAGGATTATGATATAAATGAATTTTATTCAATCTCAGGTAATAATATTGGAAAATCGTACGAAGAGGATTTAAAAGTGCTTGACCATATTGAGATTGAAGACACATTTCAGGAAGAATCTCTTGGTGATGATTTTGTTAAAATGAACACTGCCGGCATTGAAGATGATACTCCGGATGTAGACACATCAGAAGAAATGGAGTCGCTGCCCGGTGTAATCTCCGAAATCTTTGATCAGTCTGATACTGACGATAATCAGGAGGAGAATTCTGATTATCATAAGCCTGTTGATATCGACTCCACGAAAGGTTCTGTGGACAGTGTGACTGTTACCGATTTTGAAATCCCTGAAAATCACAATGATAACCCGACTGCTGACACGCAGCTTTCAAAAACAGAAAACGTTGAATTGGATGAAACAGATAAAAATCAGGTTACTGATTCCTCAAACATAACAATTGATAATAACAAACAGAAAACTGATTTCCCAGATGAAAAGGAATCTTCTCAAAAGGTAACCGAAGAATTGTCGCAAGATACAAGTGACCTTAATTATCAGATTAAAAAAGAGGATGTTGAACCGTGTAGAGACGGTGTGAAAAGTTCTGGTTCTGATGATACGAAAGTTTTGGATTCGGAAAAAGAAACCGAGGGTACTTTTTTTGTTGAGGATTCCCAAAGCGAAGATGTAATGCAGACAGTTGCAGATTTGCAGTCGGAAGGAATGGATGAAAGGGACAGAAGTTTTTCTATTCCTGATCATGTGCTTACACCGACTCTGGCAGATATCTATTTTCATCAGGGCCAGTCGGAATTAGCCATACAATTGTATAAGAGGTTAATTGAGCGCGATCCTGATAATGAGAAACTTAAAAAAAGGCTTGAGCATATAAAAAATATTTCAGAGGCTGCGATAACAGAAACTGTGTTTTATCCTGAATCCGAAAAGGGAAAACCTGGTAATGATTCTGCAAAAAAGGAGAGAAGGAAAAAGAAAAAGGCAGCCAATGACACCCGCCCCCTTGCGGGAGTAAGAATCAAAAAAAGTAAAAAAGCAGTAATCGCAAAAAGGAAAAAGAACAGGTAATCGTTTTAAAATGAACAGACTGGAAAAAACAAGAAGTTTACTATTATCAAACAAAGTGTCGTATATACTGATTACAGACCCTGTTGATGTCGAATACTTAAGTGGATTTCGATCGTCAAATGCAGCTTTACTTGTTTCCAGAAAAAAGAGCCTTCTTTTTACTGATTTTCGTTACAAATCTGATGCAGAGAGGTTTTGTTCCCGAAACAATATCTGGTCTTTCAGAATGGTAAATGAAAATCTTCTGAGCGCTGTTGCGGGATATTTTCCAAAAGGACGTCGTGTCGGATTTCAATCGAACTGTTTGACTGTTGATGAATTGGATTTGCTGAAACAGCATAGCCGGGAAGTCTCATTTGTTGCTCTTTCATCACAGGTTTCTGAGCAGTTTTTATCAAAGGAAAGAAAAGAAATCTCTTTAATGAAGAAAGCTGCACAGGCAGGTGACAAGGCTTTTGAAAAGATACTTGAAGTTATAAAACCTGGTGTTACTGAAAATGAACTGGCAAAACAGCTTGAGAATTTTTGTTGTGAATCTGGTTCAGAAAAACCTTCTTTCGATTCGATAGTTTTGTTTGGAGCTCGAAGTGCTTTGCCTCATGGCAGACCCGGAAAAAAGGTTCTGCAAAAAGGGGAGTGGATTCTTTTTGATTTTGGATGTACAGTAAACGGGTATTGTTCTGATATGAGTAGAACGGTGGTTATGGGTAAGGCAAATGCGCGTCAGAAAGAAATCTATGATATTGTTCTCCGGGCTCAAAAAGAAGCGTGTAAGGCAGCTCGTTCAGAAATGAAAGGGAAAGAGCTGGATTACAAGGCGCGTTCAATTATAAATGAATCTGGTTTTGGGGAGTATTTCGGGCATGCGACTGGACATGGTGTTGGATTGAGAATTCATGAAGCACCCCGGATAAGTCCTTTTTCAGAAAAAAAACTGGAAAAAAATACTGTAATTACAATCGAACCAGGTATTTATTTACCGGGATTCGGGGGTGTGAGAATTGAGGATATGCTTGTTTTAGGAAGTGATAAATCCTGTGCGATTACCCAATCTCCAAAGGAACTTATTGAGTTATGATCCGGATACAATCTTTTTTGAAATTAATGGTTGACAAAAATGCATCCGATTTGCATATGCGGGTTGGAGTGACTCCTGTGATGCGTGTTGATGGAGAGCTTTTCAGACTGAATACAGAGCCTGTTAAAACTGATGAGATGGAAGCGATAATTCAGTATCTTATGAATTCCGAACAGTATGATAATTACTGCCGCAATCACGAACTGGATTTCGCCATAGGTGTTAAAGGGTTGGGGAGGTTCAGGATAAACGCGTATCATCAGCGTGGAACGCCTTCATTTGCAATCAGATATATTAAAACAACCGTACCGGAATTCAGTAAATTATTACTTCCTGAAGTTATCCTGGATATTGCCATGCGCAAACGTGGTCTTATTCTTGTGACCGGAACAACTGGCAGTGGTAAATCTACGTTGCTTGCTTCAATGGTTGAACATATTAACAAAAACACATCATCAAATATAGTTACGATAGAAGATCCCATTGAATTTTTATATAAAGACAAGAGAAGTATTGTTGCTCAAAGAGAGATCGGTACTGATGCTGGTTCGTTTAGTTCTGCACTTAGAGCCAGTTTTCGTCAGGACCCGGATATTATACTCATTGGGGAAATTCGTGACAGTGAGACGATGGAAACTGCCATGAGCGCGGCCGATACCGGTCATCTGGTGATGAGTACGCTTCACACAATGAATACTGTTGAAACGATATCAAGAATCATCTCATTTTTCCCGCCTCATCAGCACGACCAGATTCGACTTGTACTTTCCAGTGTCCTTGTTTCTGTAATATCATTACGTCTTTTGCCTCGTCAGGGGGGGGGTGAGGGAAGAGTTCCGGCAGCTGAGATACTTGTCAACAATGCAAATATTGCCGAGCTGATACAGCAGCCGCATAATACTCATATTCTTTTACAGGCAATCGCGGATGGAAATACTCAGTATGGATCACAAACTTTCGATCAATCCCTGTTCCAGCTTTATCAGGATGAGTTAATTTCATTGCAGACAGCTAAACAGTATGCAAATAATCCTGACGATTTCGATTTGAAAGTTCGCGGTGTCCAGGGGACTTCTGATCGTTCCTGGATGCAGTAATTTTGATAACTGAAAAGGCAGCAAAATCAGCCCGGTATTCTTCTGTTTCTCCGGACTGAGTTGGTTAAAAGCGTAAAGGGATCGTTTTATCAAAGAGCAGCTTCCATGTATCCTGCAAACAGCTCTGATCCGACCCGATATATTCTTTTATAAGAACATTTGTTCAGAAATTGAACAAACATTAGCTATCAATTTAATATATCAGGTTGAATGAAGAAATTCCTCCAGAGATTTGCTTGTATAGATAGAGATTTGCAAATTAAGGAGATCATCCCGATCAATCACACAGTCTCTTTTCGGTCTGCCTGCCAGAAAGGGAATATGTTTGTCGATTGGAGCGTTGTTTACTGTATTACCTTTTTCAAGTCTTTGTGGAAAGTCATGTTTTTTCATAGCTGCTCCTGATTAGGGGAAAGCAGATAGTTGATTTCTATTGATTAAAATATCCAAGTTTCATGCCAAATGATAAATCGTTTATCTGAATTGAGACGATTAATTTACGTGAGCAACGCGAGCGGCACTGCTGCTGAAAGAGTTTTATGGCTGTGAGGGTCATAATAAAATGGTGAATGGTGAATTATCAAAATTAAAAAAAACATCCAGGATAAACCGCCGAAAGCAATACTAAGAAGAAAGTGGCAAAATATTGATAAACCACGTATAGTAGAATATCCGATTTGTTTCATAATTCATAATTCATAATTCATAATTCAAAAAGTGCCATTGTCTGCGAAAAAGATTCACGTAAAAGAATCGTTACTATTAAGGTTTTTAATGACTTTTAATTTGTGTGAACAAATATCCGGTTTTATATTCCCATTTCTAACAAAGGGGGTAAAAAATGGTTCATTACAGATTTATACCTTATTTAGTTGCTTTAATATCATTCTTGTTCATTTTATGTGCTCCACAGACTCAAACATGTCAGATTCATGATGAAAATTCAAAAAAGGTCTCTCTTGAATGGAAACCGAATTTAAGAATAGATGACTTCGATCTGGAGCCACTTAAAGCGTATAAGTCTTTTGTTTTTGAAATACCAGTTATTACAGATAATCGTGAAAAACCGGCAATAATCGGAAAAATACTGGAAGATAAACTTATAGCAGATAAATATATCCCCTTATATACACCTGAAAACATGAGTAAATGGTTAACTCAGTCTATTATTAATGCACTAAATTTTTTGGGAATCCAGGGAGTTTCAAAAAAAGGCAACCTTATAATTGAAAAAGAAATATCCAGATTTTATTTAGTAGATGATCTAAAACAGAGAGGGGAAATGAGTTTTCGGGTTAATGTACGCAGCAGTAATAATATGTTGGTATGGGAAGGTGCTATAAGCGGAAGTTCTGAGCTGTATAGCCATCCCAAAGGTTCCGATGGAATTTCTGAGTGTTTGAGTAATACTATACTGAAAACTGTTTATAATATGTTAACTGACAACAGTTTCAGGGATGCTGTTATAAGTGTTAAATAGTTTCATTAATATCAGAACCTGCAATTTTTGGAAATAATATCAGTTTTTGGTACTGATGTCCAGACCATTCATTTGTATCAGGAAAAAATTGTTGTGTGGAGTTTCCGGTGTAAAAAATGTAATCCTGGGGCGAATATGCCAGAGCGAAAATTATGTTTTTATCATGTTGGGTTGCTTAAAACATTTTCTCTGCATAAGAATGAATCACCCTATAATATGGGTATGAATAAAATTATATTGAGCATATAAGTTGGTTTTTCATATTAAACCAGCATGACAATAATTACCGAATTCAGAGCGTATTTTAACTCTGAATTTTTTTAATTAAATTAAAATAAAAAGGAGGGCTTAATGGCTCATAAAATAACAGATGCCTGTTTGGCTTGTGGAACTTGTCTTCCAGAATGTCCGGTTGAAGCAATCAGCGAAGGAGATCCTATCTATGTGATTGATAGCGATAAATGTACAGATTGTGGCGCTTGCGCTGAATCTTGTCCAGCCGAAGCAATTAAACCAGAATAAGGCTTTTTGTGGAGATACAAGGGCCTTTTTAAGGCCCAAATACTCCCTTCAAAGCTGTTTCTACACCGATCCAGAAATTTCTCCCCACACCGTTTTTATATTGTTCATTAAAACAACCCTTTTGATGAGAGACAGGGGATAATTCAATTCTGACTTGAAAATTGAACCATATAAAATGTTTTTATTCATTCAGCCATAAAATAGAAGTGACTCCTCTGGGATAGTATCTGCTTGCGCAGACTAACCCGTTAGTCATTTGGTCACTCCAGGCATAATAACTGTTTCTTGGATCAAGGAGCCAGTTTAAATGAGCCTGGTCGGCCCTGTAATCAACCGGAATTTTTAGAATGTTGTTAATAATAAACTGGCACAGAATGATTTTACTGAGCCATGAGTTATCACTGGTCGATGACAAGCGCCATCCACAGTCATTAAAAACACACAGTTTTGATTCAAGGACTGTTTCACAATGTTTTTTTAATGTACTTATGAGTTTTCCATAAGGTCCATTGGTATCAACAAGATCTTTATCAATTAACCATACAAATATCA
>DATGNN010000018.1:0-2846 GCA_035306725.1 Chitinispirillaceae bacterium
AACGATACCGACTGAGAAAGAAAACTGATTGCTTGTGTTTTTTGTATTATTTTCAGATTTTTCTTTGGTTCTGTTTCGTATTTCGGATTTGAGATTTCGAATTTTTACACTCACAGCCATAAACCTGTTCCACACACGCCAAATATTGCTTCAACAAGCTTGTTACCAATTAATACTCACTACTCAGAGATAATAAATTAGCTTAATTCCTTTAATTTTATGTATTTTAAAAGAAAAATTATCAGTTATAGACAGCACTGGTTGGTTATACTAAAATTGATGAATTGATGAAGTTAAAAATTATTGCGCTTGACTGGTACATCAATCCGATATAAAAATGGCTTCTTGATATAATGATTTTCAGATTTTTTATCCTTACAGCTTTGCTGCTATATGTAAAATCTTATTGCAACATTACAGGTGTAGTATTCGATTCTTTTACAAAGAAAGCTATCGCTGAATGCAATGTAGAAATTCAGGGAACAGAATTATCACAGAAAACTGACAGGAACGGGTATTTTAATTTTGAAATCGCCAAAAAGGGCACCTACAATCTTGTTTTTACACATAATGACCATGTAGTTTACATAAGAAATGATGTATATGTTTCAGGGAAAAAGCCTCAACATTTACAGATTGCTCTTGACCCGGCTTTACACAAACTCGAAAACATGACCGTTACTGCAACTTCTGTGCAGAAAAATGTGGATATGGTAACATCAACAGGAACATTTCTTAACAGTGAACTTATGAGAGCTCCGGGTGCCCTTGCTGATGTACAGCGTATAGTCCAGAACATGCCCGGTGTCGTTTCCGGAGCCGATAATGTCAATGAAGTCATTGTACGCGGTGGAATGAGAAACGAAAATCTTTTTTTGATAGATAATATTGACGTGATAAACCCGAACCATTTTGCGGATGAAAACAGCGGCGGCGGTGTCTTATCGTTACTCAATCCTTTATTGGTAAAAAAACTGGTTTTCAATGCAGGCGCGCCCCCTGCAGATTATGGCGGTAAAGCATCTTCTGTCATTGATGTCACACTAAGGGAAGGAAATGACAAACAGGTTTTTGCAGGACTGGATCTTGGTGTTACCGGAGCAGGTTTTCACATTGAAGGACCAGCATGGAAAAAAAGCAGTTTTATTTTCAGTGCCAATAAAAGCTATCTGGATTTTGTATCAAAATTTGATCCCGGAACTGCTGTGCCCCAATACTGGGCAGTTCAGGGAAAAGTAAAACAATCTTTTAAAAACAGCACCATATCTGTTTTGTCATTATATGGAAACAGCAATATAGATATAGAAAACGGTAGAGAAAGCCGTAATCTGAATACAGATGTCATAATCTCCGGAAGCTCCAGTTTTCTTGCAGGTTTAAACTGGGAAAGAAAGTTCAGTGATAAAATAGGTTCCATTCTGACCCTGTCAAATTTTGATAACAGATTCAGTAATTTTGGCTATGATATCACTCCCGACGCTCAGGATACTTCTTTTTACAATAAAACAGCAATAAAGGAATACACCCTTAAACTTGAATCTGAATTTCTTGTAAATGACTTTTTAAAAATCAAGTCAGGTGTGTACGGCAAACTTGCAGATGTTGACATGTTAATAATAAACAGAGATGATACGCTTTTTACTTACGATCACATGCAAAATCAACCGGTGCTGGATTCCAACGGCAATTTTTTTCATACTGCATCTTTCAGATCCGATAAACTACAAAGTACTTCTGCCGGTGCATTCCTTTCTTCATCACTGTTCTTCGACTCCGGAATCAAACTGATTACAGGATTACGTACCGGATACCTTAAACATACCAGAGAAACTGTAACAGATCCCAGAATCGGAATCTCATATCGCCTGAATGATAAAATTTCTGTAAATTCATCATTTGGAATCCAGAATCAGTTTCCTGAATTTTCTGATCTGATATTAAATGCTGAAAAAAAGAATCTGAAAACAAAACGTGCATCAACAGGCATAATCGGGATAGACTGTTCACCAGGTTTTTCGGGTATTAATTTCATTGTTGAATCTTTTTACAAGAGATACGACAACCTTTCTCTTGATTATCTTTACGATCTTGAACAACAATTCCACTTTTTAAAAAATAACCGTAAAACCGGATCTGGAACCGGTAAAAGTTACGGTATTGAATTTTTTTCCGGGAAAAAATTAACAGATGCATTTTCATTCTCGCTGGCATACTCCCACTCCAGATCATATTGGAAACACACTCATCCTGTTAAAAGTAACTGGTTCAGAAGCGATTATGATTACCGGAATGTGCTTACATTTACTGGTGGATATAAATTTGAATTAGCTGATAAAACCTGGTATCGTAATCTGAAACAAAAACTGGTTTTCAAACTTTTGCTTCCGGTTTTGCCATTTTCAGACAGGCAGGAATTCTCAGTAAAATTCAGGTACAGAGGCGGCAGACCTTATACACCATATTTCTATGATACGTTGTATGGCAGATGGAGTTTCAGACAGAATGATTTGAATTCGGCAGAAATGGAACCTTATCACCGTCTGGATTTACGATGGGAGAGAAGATACAGTTACAGTTTATTTAATGCCATATTTTATTTTGAAGTACAAAACCTCTATAACAGAAAAAATATATGGACTTATCTCCATGATGATAAAAATGATAAACCATCAAAGATTTATCAACTGCCCGTATTCCCTTCAGGAGGTTTTATCATAGGTTTTTAACAACTTTCTATCTGTATATAACCTGAAACAGGATATTTTATCATTAAATCAATCTTTTTACCTGTCGGGATCCGTAAAACCGATCAAATACGAACCTGTTTTGTTTACCAGGTATTGTCA
>DATGNN010000019.1:0-2088 GCA_035306725.1 Chitinispirillaceae bacterium
TTAGCCAGCTTGGAGAGGCGTATTCATTAAAAGCAAGAATTAATAATGCACCGGTATTTAAAGCCATTCCAACAATCATGGAGGGAATATAACTAAGTAAACAAATGTTAAAATACCAGAACAAATAATTTCTTCTGAATAGAAGCAGAATAGTTGCTGAAAACCCACATGAAATTGATAAAATACAATATGGTTTAATGAATTGAGAGCTGCCAAACCCCCATAATACCAGAGCCCAAAGTGGGATAGAAAAAAGTGTCCCCCAGCCTACAATACTAAATAATCGCTTTTTTTTTTCAGTCATTGGAATTATTAAAAACCACTAATGTTGAATTGACGTAAATATAACGATTCTATATGGCGTTCAAGTTGAAATATTGTCTGGCATATTGGTTGAACAATATTTTCATTGATTGCATTGGTAATTGTTTTCTCAACTTCATTACCTCTGTTGCGAAAACCTGAAGTATAACCTTTTGTTTCATCAATGTAATCAAGAAACATTCCTATAAAAACAGATAACAAAATTCCTCCTCCGACAACAACAATTACTGGTAATGTTGCTGTTATACCTAAGCCTGTTAATATGCATCCAACCCCTATAATAAGCCCTGCGGTAACAGTGCTAACCGCTGTTTTGGCAATATCCATCCCGAATTCCACTATAAAATCTGAGATAAATTTTCCATCGTCTGAAAGCATACCATTATGCCAGGCAACTAAATCTACAACACCGATTACTACAACAGTTAAAATGTTGCCTTTGAGTGCAGGTTTTAAACCTTTCAGTGCAGCACCTGCTCCTGCCGAAGGATTCTTCGCAGCACTTAAAGCCATTACTTTTGGATTTTTTAATACGTATTTCGTGCCCTTGAAGGTAGTTCGAGTTCCGGCAATTCCTTTGAATACCACAAAATATTTACCATTGTACTTTTTCAGATAAAACTTCTGGCCCGGAAAAAAATCTTTCAGTAAATCGAAATTGTTTACAACACCGCCAATACCACCCGCAATTGCATTATTACTAAGAGATTTAAGAAAATCTATTTTATCAAAGACATCTTCAAGATTGTAAGTTCCTTCCACCAGATCAGAATTTTCCACAACATCAGATGGTACTTCAGTAATAACTATTGAATTATCAAGATTAGAAGGCAGGTCTTCTTCAATAGCAGGTCCTGGATCAATAACCGGTATGGATGAAACAGCAGATGGTTTCCAGTTACCAGTGAATATCTCTATAGAATCATTAAAAGTGAAAAATTCTTTCGGAAGCATCAACGGTATTTGATGACTGCCCCATTGAAGATCGAGATACACTGAGCTTCTCTTCAAAGGTTTTACAATCATAAAATCTTCAGGATTGTTTTGAGATAAAGACAGCTCATCAACTACAACATCATTTTTTATATCGAATAACGGTCGATTTTCATCACTTTCTCTGCTGGTAATTTTTACCGTTGAAACAGGTTCTGCCTCATCAAAATGGGTAAGTTTTACAGTTTGGGGATTTTCAATAACACGGACATGATATTTGCCTGGTTTCCTGGGTGGTTTCCACTTTTTTTGCCCGCGAAAAATGGTTAATTCTTTAGTGTAATCCATGATTGCTATCCGTAGTTTCGTGTGTTTTCCGGGTTTTCATTAAATGCAAAATCATTGAATTGTATTTCAAAGTTTTCATTTGAGGAATCAAGTGTAATCAAACCGTTTTTTACTGCAAACTCTTTTCCTGTACTGAGTAAAAACGATAAACCTGTGGAGGTGTTATCTGTTTCGTTAGAGAAATCAAGTATTAATCTTTTTCGCACAGGAACAGAAATTAATTCACTCCTGAAATTCCCTTCCGCGTACCTGTTCTCTATCTCGGTAAAGTATTCAATGACAGCATCATCTTTTTTATCCCTGTCTTTTTCGTAGATACGCGGTTTTTCCAGTTTAAACTCAGTACTCCAGGTTCCATCCTTGTAAATCCACCCCTCATGAATCAGTCTCAGATCCTCCACCTGCCCCTTATATCTGGCGTACAGTTTCGCAAACACCTTGCACTCCTGTGTAGTGGGTTCCCTGCTGAATTCAGCCTGGTAT
>DATGNN010000020.1:0-17616 GCA_035306725.1 Chitinispirillaceae bacterium
AGGAAAAAAACAAAGAAATACTGGATATTGATATGTTTGCGGAATTCGGGTTTTTTGCTGTTCTGGATCACAAAGTTCAATTCGGCAGGGATGGAACATATCTGGATTACAACGAGAATGGTGGTCAGGATGTGTTGTTTCCTTTTACGCGGTTCAGTATTATTACACAATTGAATCGCAACATATTTGTATTGCTATTCCAGCCTCTTTTACTGAAAACTACTGAGCTGATAGACCGGGATCTGGTTATAGATGATCTTGTTTTCCCTGAGAGTACGCCAGTAGAGTTCACCTATGGTTTTCCGTTTTACCGGTTCAGTTATGCTTTTGATATTACAGAACCTGGCGGAGAATGGGATATAGGTCTTGGCTTGTCGCTTCAGATTCGTAATGCCACAATAACTTTTCAGTCCACTGATGGGGAGTTATACCGGACAAACCGTGATGTTGGCCTGGTTCCCCTGCTCAAAGCGCTTTTCAATTGGCGTTTTAGAGATAATTTCCATTTTGGGAGCTGAAATTGACGGAATATATGCACCGGTCAGCTATCTGAATGGTAACAACAATGATGTTACAGGTGCGCTTATCGATGCCAGTGTCAGAGCCGGTTATGTTGAAAAAAATAATCGCTACAAAATCTATCTCAATCTTCGTTACCTGGCAGGAGGTGCAAAAGGACAATCAGATAACTATGAACCGCCCTCTGACGGGTATGTAAAAAACTGGCTCCATTTTCTGACTGTAAGCACATTGTTTTCCTGGAATATCTTTTGAAATTTCAACAACTATTTTATAAGAAGACTCACCAGTATACTAAATGATCTACTTTTTATACAGCGGTTTCTTCCATTTTCTTATACAGCGATGGTGAACAGGAGGTTCTTTTCTTGAATTCCCTGTTGAAATGACTTGACGTTGCGTATACCATTTCTGAATAATTTTATCACTGCAGAATAAACACAGGAAATATATAGCATATGGCGAAAGCAAAAAATCGTTTGGCAAAAAATTAATTCAGTCCTCTGTTTTTTTGTATATTAAAATCATGAGAAATCTTTATGATATACGAATACTTATACTTTTTTTTACACTGCATATCTTTTTCTGGACAGGATGCACGCCGAAAGATGTTGCCTTGGGGCCTAATTTCTCAGCTATCGACAGTCATACGCGAAGAATCGCCATTGTTACTCCGGAGCTACGCTCTTTTGAAATATCTGGCGGCGGGATACCCGAATGTCGCGTTGACTGGAGTCGCTCTGCAGCACGAAACTTGTCGATGACGTTGAAAGAGGAGTTGAAGAACAAGCAATTCGAAGGTATTTTAATTTCTGAAAAAGAAAATAACTTCGATCTCGATACGATCAGATCTTTTGTCCAATTGAACGCCTATGCCATTCAGAGTCATTTGTATGGCGAGTATTATTTCAAACCACAATTAGACACCTTTGACTATTCTATTGGCTCGCTTGCAGGTCTCTGTAAAGAAATAACTGCTGATGCCATTGTTTTTATATTCGGAAGTAATGAAAAATTTAGCAGGCAGCGTGTGGAGACCCTCCAGAAGATGGCAAGGGTGAAAACCGCGAGATCGGCTTTGGGTGGGACTCTTTCAATGATTCTAACCGGATATGGCAGCTTTAGAACCTATCAGATACCCAAAGAACGAACCTGGCTGTATTGTGTCGTTGCCGACAGGCAGGGGAGGATAATCTGGTACGAGCAGTGTCACAAAGCGGACGGATCGGATCTGTTGAAGGTGAACGATGCCCGAATGTTTGCCAAAACAATCATAAACGGACTCAGACTAAAGGTGGAATAGTTGTTTAATCGACATGTAAGATTTGTTATTTGTATTGTAGTGATATGTATCGTTTATGGGGCAGCCGGGCATGAGGAAAGCGTGCACAGGGAAAGCCTTCTTGTTCAGAGCTTGGAACTGGAAAAAAAGCTGGAAAACGCAAAAGCATTTCTTGAAGATTCTGCACTCAACTCTTATCTGAATACAGTGCTTCAAAACATTAACCAGAATATGTTAAACGGTAATTACAAGTTACAAATAAGGGTATTGGCATTTCCAGTATTTAATGCTTTTGCCTTACCACATGGTTCAATTTACATTTGTACTGGACTTTTAGCTGGTATCGAAAACGAAGCACAGCTTGCAGCACTTATAGGTCATGAAATGACACATATTACCAATGATCATGCGAGCAAAGATCTTATCAACAAAAAAAGGACCGCTCTGTCAGGTACGCGTCTTCAGATTGGACTTGATTTTTTTATCGGATCGCTTGCAGGAGCAATCAGTAATGTGGCAATGAAATCAGCAATTACCGGCTATTCCAAAGATCTTGAGCGTGAAGCCGATAGTGTGGGATTGGTTCGGATAAAGGCTGCCGGATATGCGCCGATTGAATTCCGCAATCTTTTCCTGATACTGAAACAGCAAATCGAAAAGGATAATATAAAGCAGCCGTATTTTTTCTCAACGCATCCAGCCCTTACCGAACGTATCGAAAACTACTATGCATTAGTCGGCAACGATACATTGCGTGCAGCCCGGGGGAAAAGAGATCAGAAAAATTTTATCCGGATGATTCATCCCGTTTTGCTGGTAGATGGTATCATGAATAAAGCATGTGGAAAATGGTCGGTTGCCGAACAGAACTTTTTGAAGCTGGTTTCAGTCGATTCATCCAATTATTCTGCTTTGATAAATCTTGGAGATATCATTCGGCTGAGGGCCTGTCCTCAGCCGAACAAAAAAGCATTTACATGGTATCGAAAAGCAATGAAATGTGATAACTCCGATGGTGAAGCATTGAGAAAACTTGGTTTCTATTTTTATAAAATCGGTCAATTAGACAGTGCTTCACACTACCTTACAATATATATGCATCAATATTCATCCTCACCTTATATCAAAACAGTAAAGGATTATGTTTCGCAATGCGACAAATAGCAGGTGTGTTTATTTCAGGTGTTTTTCTGTTTTTTGCCGGATGCGCATCAAACTGGCAGGTTACACAACAATCGCATACTAACGCAAAGTATAGTATACAAACACCGTCTCAATGGATGATAATACACGAGGGAACAACAACGATTCTTTCCCGACACGGTCCGATTCTGGAAAGTATCCGTATTCTAAGTCATTCTTTACAGGACACTCTTCCACATACGCGACTTAGAGTATACCCGGACATGATGCCTCACGAGATCGGGGAAGCCCTTTTTTACACCATGATCGCCAATCAGCAAAATTCGCATGTTGCAGTAGAAGAAATGTCTGTGCAAAAAGTTGACGGCAGAAATGCAGTCAAAGTGAAAATTAACTATATGGTAAATGATATACCCTGCTGTGATCTTGTTTATGCATTCATTCAAGAACCTTATCTATATCAGCTTCGCTACTCTGCAACCAGACGGTACTACTATGAAAAGGGTGTGGATGAATTTGAACAGGTTGTGAAAAGCTTTCGTCTGAAATAATTTGACCATAAAATATGAAACTATTTTTTTAAACTTATTACTTGAACCCATGGTGTTCTCGCGTTTAAATTACAAGTTCGAAAATGTTACTCAAATATAGTAGAACATCTGCAGAGAATAACTTGTTCTCTTAACGATTTAACTGGAAGAAAAATCAAAACATTTGTAAATGGATAGAAAGAGGCCGGAAAGCATTTTATCACGTTTAAGAGGAAAAGTGTTAATAATAAATCTGGACAGGTATTGATTTTAAAAATAAATAAAACCTCAATAAAACTGCTATCCTTGTAAAGCTTATTAACTGCTGATAAAGTGAAGGAAACCACGATCTGCTTCGTGAACATTGACACCTTATGAATCTTAATTTATGAGTTGTGAATTAAAACGGACGTTCTATTATGAGTGGTTGCAAAAATTTTACACCTCGACTATGCTCGGTAACTGTATTTTGGGCAGATTTGAAAACAGAATGAATAGCTCGAGATACGGATATGGGACAACGACAACGACGAAAAATAGATATGACCACTTTCACAGCCATAAGTCCTTCTTTTTAATACCACCCTCGGCCGCTCACCGTAAATTAATAGTCCTATTCAGGTTTAATAAATATCCTGATTGAGTTTTATCAATAACAACAGACAATCCGGATGGTAAGAATGCTGGAATTTTGCTCCCCTTATAAACAAAATGTCCCTGTAAATCATAAAGTTCAACAATTTGAGCCTTGTATTTTTGAATATGTTCTGTTTTTTCAGGAAAAGGTGCTTTTTCACGAGTAACAGAGACATTATCTGCAAAAACAATCGAATCACCGGCTACTTCATTTACATACATCTCAATGTTCGTATACCCGTCTGCGGAAAGCTCCGTTCCATTGAAATCTTCAGTGTTATCCGGATTTAATCCGTATTTTATTTCCCAATAATCAGGTATTCCGTCCTGATCGGTATCAGTTGGGGAAGAACCTCCTGGTACTGTTCCTACATTATTCTCAACTCCATTATCATCTTCAGTTTCAATAATTCTGCCTGTTTCCCCATAAGAGAGCAGTTCATTAATAAGAAATTCATCAACAGCATCACGGGCAATTGACGCTCCCGCATTTTCAATCACATGCTCAATTGCATCCTGTGCCGAAAGCATATGATTTACACCTGGATAGCTGTAAGGTGTTCTCTGTATAGTTGCAGTCTTGTACTCAGTCATCAGCCTGCCATCAAGCAAACTGTCTGTATTGTCATCTATCCAGTTATCTTTGCAAAAAACGTGATAAGATGGGGTCGTTCCCGTGATATGAGAATTGGAACTGCTTGATGGACCATAAACAAAATAGTTGCCGGCCAGATTACATTCCGAAAGGCCTTCAGTATCTCCCATTATCAAACCGTTTGTAGCCCAGTTGTAAAGAACGTTGTTAATAAATTCATGAGTTCCCCGGGCTTTGGGGTTCCGTGTTTTATTATCGATATACAGCGAACGTATTATTGACCATTTACCGCTTTGCATCAAACCACCTGTAGAGTGGTTAACAATATTAATTCCTTGCGCAATGATACAATCCTGAAGAGTAAGATTATCGATCCCGGTACCATTGACATCAACCGTACCGTCAATTCCCCAGGAGATAGAAACATTATCCAGTATATAATTCTGTCCGGCCGAAACAGCCAGAGCATCCTTTCTACTGTCGCCGTTTTTCCCCATTCTTATACGTATATAACGAATAATATTGTTTCCTGAATCATTGTTAAGAGCAACACCATTTCCATAAATCGTTATGCCCCCTCCAGGAGCAGTCTGCCCGGCAATATAAATATTTTTTTTAATTACAATTCTATCAGATATTCTGATTACCCCGCCTGTATCAAATACAACTATCCGATTAGAAACACTTACTGCATCACGAAAAGAACCCGGACCGGAATCATCCAGGTTTTTAACATGATACACCTCTCCACCACGACCGCCGGTAGTATATTTTCCGAACCCTTCCGCTCCAGGGAATGCCGGAAGTTGTGATTTTACCTGTATTACAAAAGTGCAAAGAATGGAAAAACAGAATTGTTTCATTTTATTCAAACGGTTATTACCTTTAAATAAATTACAAACCTCGTCCTGTAATGTAATATACCGACCACAAAATTCATTCTGACATCACTCCAGCAATCTATTTGCAATATATTGCTTTCGTTGATATTTAGTGATAGAATTTCAAATCAACAGCATCAAGCATTTCGCTTTACCGCTCAAATCAGGTATCAATACTTACATTTCAAATTGAAACCCGTTCAATCTTGTAACCGTTTTATCTCCCGATCTGGCTTTTTATCTGACAAAAATCGGTTTTGAAACTGTACCCGATGAAGTCCTCATACGAAGAACAGCAATCATTGATCCTGCACTTAAACCAGAATCTGTTTTTCCATCCCATTGAATAATATGAATACCCTTTTTAATCCGACGATTTCTGTAGACAGTTGCTATCCTTTTTCCATTTAAAGCAACAATATCAATGTTTATATAACAATCCTTATCAGCAGAAAAGCGAATAGTTCCACCTGCACCAGCAGTTTTGTTTGTAAAAATTAGTTCTGTTGGTTTTGACTGATGAATAAGTATGTCATTTCGTATATTGGTTTCTTTCAAGATTTCAATCAATATTCCCTCAGGCCCAATGGTGATTGGGTTGTCCATTTTTACATAAAGGTTCTTATCATATTCTGTTCCCTCTGGTTGTACTATATGTTCCGTTCCATTAATATATGCACATACCCTGGCACCCTCAGTATTGTCTTTAAAAATAAACTCCTGTATAGAAACAGGCGTATCAAATGAGATTTTCATTTTCTGGCAAACAGCCTCATTACTATACTCTTCATAATCCAATGTTCCCCATCCATCAGAATTTAAAAGAGGAGCATCCTCGATTTTACCATTCATTTCAGAAGGTAATGTTGGTCGTATCCAAAGACGATTGAATAACTTATCAATAAGATAGCCGGTAATCTGAAAATAAGATCTCCAGACACATGGAGCAGAGGTATGACTATTCGAAACATCTTGATCCGGGTTCATACTTTGCCAGAAAACGGCTTCCGGATCTCTATCATAAATTAAATCATAATCCATTTTTGAAACTAAAAATGCAGTATCGGCTTTACCAATTGCAATTCCTGTACCGCAAAAGTTATCTAAATTGGTAAAGCGTGATATTAACAATTTATATGAATCAGTAAACAAAGACTCCTTTAATTTATTGTATCTGGTAGTGATTATATCCAAATCCATAATAGCCGGAAAACAAAGATACCTGGCCCAATTATAACCTGCGATATCGTTTGCATTATTTTTATTCTGAACACTAAAAGTGGGTTTGATATTATTAAATTCATCTCTTCCTTTTGTATAATATTCACCAAACAGATCTACCGTTGAAGAGTCTTTCATGTATAATGCTATTTCTCTCATTGCTTTGTAAGCAGCCAAAGCCATACCCTGATTGTAATTATTACTATTTGGCGGATCATCATATGCACTCTTATATTGAGGCAGATGCTGATCAAAACACAGATAGATCAACCGATAGCCGGTATTTTTCACATAAGGCCAGATTTTAATAATAGAATCTCTGTCTCCTGTTGCCAGCATCAATTCATACACATTAAGAATAAACATGCTGTTTAAATCTGACCGGTGTGTAGTATTTGGTTCATACCAGTAATCATCACGCAGATAATCATCCCAATCACAAAGATAATGAGCCTCGTCAGTCCAGTGATCCGGCGACGTATTAAAATCATTATGAATCTGTCCCTTTAATTCCGCTTCTTCATTTTCTCCGGTATGCTGGGTTCGTGCCCAAAACATCATCTGCCGCCACTGAACTTCAGGCCAGTTATAAGAGTAAAACGTTTGTGCATTTCCCTGCACCGGGAGAGCTCCAATTATTGGGTGTTGCCCTTCCCAGAATGCCACCCGTCCGTCCTTTGCACATTGCATGTTATGGACAAGAGGATACAGATTGTTCAACAGGCGATCTTTATACCATTGCGGAAAATTGGATCCCATAACCCGGGTAACCATTTTTTTCAAACTTTTACTTACCTGATCGAAATGGTCCATACCGAATTCTGCAGCCTCTTTTGAATCAGTATAAAAATTATGATAGTAAAAGTTTTCATTCCCAATACCACTGAAATAACGAAACCAGGACAAAACAAACCTAAACCTAACCATAGCCCCTGGTAGTATAGTACATTTTGCAGCCGTAAGATTCCCTCTGCCATTCTGGAGCATTCCTTCTGAATCAAATGAACCCAAAGATCCAGCCGAGTATGCTGCATCATTCTGGCTACACGAAACAAGCATAAAGGCATTTTCACCTTCTACCATATCAAAGCTTAAAGCATTTTGTTCCAGAACAGCGGTTCCCGTATCTGCACCACCAAGAAGATTTTCGCCCAGGTCAGTTGTATTTGCGAATTCCATAGCCACTGCAACTTCTGCAGTATCATTACTGTTATTCTGTACTGCTATTTCAAAAAACGCCAGTGGCGATTGTGCCAATTTAAGATTAATTTCAGAATTTCCCGGAACTAAGGGTCCAAATGCAAGCAGGTTAAAAGAAACATCTGATATATTTACAAAATCAGCTGTATACAAAGGAAAAGATGAATTTTCAGATTCTGTTTTTGCTTTGATTACTGTTGTTCCGTTTACGAAAAAATGGAATCCGGAAGAATTACATTTTCGGTTTTCGAAATCATTAGTACCTCCTGATGCAAATGGAGGTATCTTGTTACTTGCAGCAAAATCGCCTGTTTGAGCATCAAATACAACATAACCTGTACCCATACCGCCAAGTGGAGTACCAGTGGTACCTGAGACTCCGTAAATTTTTGAAACAAAAATTATTAATGAAATAAATACCAGGAAAGTGCTTTTCATCAATGACATATGTACCTCCCTTAAATTTATTGGGATAATTGCAACCTGATTGTAGAAACCAATTATTTTGTTAATAAAGATACATAACATTTCATAAATATAATATGACCTAGGCTTTGTCAAAACAAATCTGAAGTTTACCCGTTATACAGAATATTATCGATCTGTTTTACATCTCAGCTTTTCACATGTTTGTTATCAGGAAGGCAAATAACTATGTAAGTTGCTCCTGCTTCATTTGCAAAAACTTCAACTCTATTTACCTATATGCATTAGAATAATAGCTTTTTCTGCTTCAATGGCGGTTTTTTTCTTTTGCAAATAAACTGCTGAAGCATTAACAACAGGATCAAAACGTTTACCATCAAAGAACAACACCCGTCCTTTCAAGTCGTAAATCCGGACATTTTCTGTCTGCGAAACCGGTGAAACCATTTGAGGTTTAAATACCGGTGAAGTTGGCACAGTGTACATATCTAAAGTATCATTGTGACTTGCCAGAATTGTACCGGCATTATTTGCAAAAAAAGTCCGCTTATGATGCTCTATGCTGCCTAATCCGCTGGAATCAGTTCCAAAATGAATCTGCCATTTTATTTGCATATTCTCGTCTATCTTTGTAATAAAATAGTTCAGGATATTTGTTCCCATATTGACAGTTTCATCAGAAGATGTAATCATCACCAAACCATCATTTTGTTCTGCGAGCTCCAAAGGAACCTCGTATTTACCGAAATCAAACATTTTTGAATCCAACAGAACACCATTTGAATCATATTTTTTAAGCAAAATATCACGAGTTGCGAAAAATTTTGTTTTAAAAAGGGCAGCACCATCTTTTGATCCCAAAGAATAGATATGTCCATCTGCCCCCCCTGTCGTACCTCCTTCAAGTGAGGCAAATCCTTTCAAAGAAAAATCCGGATTTTGGGCGTAAACTGCCAAACTGGTAATCAGAATTAAAAATGTTAAACGTTTCATCAAAAAACCTCCCCAGGGAAAGGGTAAATACTATAACTATTAATATAAACAATAATAACTTAAGATGAATAGCAGGATTAAAATTGCAGGCAAAATGCAGAAAACGATTGCCCTGTTGGAGATCAGATGCTGAATATAAAAAATGGAAATTATCAAAAAGGTTACACGCTTTTTTGATTAACGAAACATAATTTCCATGATGTTAATCCAGAATAACTCCCTTACATCATTCGGGTAAACCATTACAGTTCCAAATCATACCAGTGAGATTACTGAGATTGAACATATTGAATAATGTCAATAATCATTCCGGATGGATCTTTCACCATATAATGTTTCTGCCCCCATTCTTCATTTTTTAGATCGTATGTAATATCAATTCCCATATTAGTATGTTTTTTGTATTCTTCTTCAATTTCCTCAACCTCAAATGATATTACTACCCCATTACCGGCATAAATGCTATGTAAAACATGTGGCTGATTTTTCAAATCCGGCATCATAAATCCTAACTCAACTCCCGAGGGATTTCTAAGGTGAATATACCAGTCTGAATCAAAAACAGCTTCAAACCCAAAATATTTTGTATAAAAATCTTTGCATAACTTGATTTTTTCTGTTATCACCAATGGAAACATGCCTTTTATTTTCATAATTTTTTACTCCTTGGATATTTAATTATTTCCAACCAAAAAATCACCTGAGATGAAAAAAAACTATTTGGTGAAGGAATCACCTACACTTTCTGATACACCAGTTACAATTTCAGAATCAGGATTTCCGGCCAGAAGCTGATGTTGTTTAATGATCAGAACAAGTATAGCATGCCGGCAAGGAAACCCTTTGCATCATTTATCTTTAACTTTCATAAAACTAAACCTTTTCCAGAAAATCAGTCCCCTTCATAAGCTTTTTGGAGTTTTACAATTTCAAACTTTTTCATTTTAAGAAACGCTTCAGTTACACGGTCCATTTGTTCCCGAGTTCCATTAGCCATCATATCCTCAAAACTGGAAGGTACAATCTGCCATGATACATTGTATTTGTCCTTGAGCCATCCGCACTGTTCGGCTTCGGGTACTGCCGAAAGTTTTTCCCAGTAAAAATCGATCTCTTCCTGAGTGTCACATAACACCATAAGTGAAACAGCTTCATTAAAAGAGAAACCATGTTGCTTAGCACTGTCCATAGCAGCAAACCATTGTCCAAGAAGTTCGAAATCAGTGAACATGACCGTGCCCTCTTTGTCTGGCGTCATGCCGGCTGGATAGCGAACAATCTCACCCCGTTTTGAGTCTTTGAAAATTGAGATGTAGAAATTTGTCGCTTCCTCAGCTTTGCCGCATAGCTCACCTGCAAACAAAAATGACGGAATAACGAACGGGCGTTCTTCACTTTCAGGATCTGTAAGAATTAGTTGCCAGGATACACCATACCTGTCCTGCACCCAACCATATCGTTCACTGAATGAATATTTATCGAGCGACATCAGTGCTTTTCCACCTTTTATCAATTCATTCCACACCATATCAATCCGTTCCCTGGCATGCCTGTCTTTTAACGGATCAAAATTTACAAAAAAAGATATCGAAGGATTTAATTTAAATAGTGGCCCTGCACTGATAGCAACAAATGAATGCCCCCGTATCTTAAACGATACGCTATTGGTATCACCAGACGGTGTGTTTCGTATTTTAGTAATACTGGTAATTTCGGACTCAGGAAATATCGAAGTATAAAACCCGGCCGCTTTTTCTGCTTCTTTATCAAACCATAAGTGTGGTATTATTTTTTGCTTGTTTGTTATCATAAATTATCCCCTGCCAAAAAAATGATGATAACGCGATGTATTATGAATAATATTTTTATACCTGGATTAAACCATTTCCAATATCAGACCTTATAAACCGAAAGCAATACTGATCACAAAAACGTCTGATAACAAAAACGTGCCAAAAATCCTGAACAACTTTCCAGATTAGTCCTTTTTGTTAATTACTCATATTGATTTTTTTTCTTTTTGGATGATATCCCAGTTTTTTTTTGTTGAGTTTTAAACATTTCATTTTTTGTTATCAAAAATCTTAATAACAAGTTGAGTGCCATCAGAGAATACCGGAAGAAAAACTGAAAAAGGCAATTGAGAATACTCTTTCGATTTTCAGGTTAAAGAACTCAAATACCGACTCAAAACTTAAAACAGGAGTATATTCTTTATTCGCTTTTACCATGACAGCAGTTAAAAAATCAGCTTGAAGTGCAGAGGTTTAACTACCTTTGAAATAGATACCAAAACGGATAATCAGGTATTTTTTATATACATTTTTTTTAATTTTCTGCTGTAACAAAAGACACATGCCATCTTTTGCCACAGCAGTTATAAACCTCTAACTATACATTGTCATAATTAGTCAACAATAGAAATATTCCCATTAAAAAGTCTGTTCTGTTTTAGCCAACCACAAATGAATATCCTTACCGGAACAGAACGACAGGATATGTTTGATTCGCATATCTGACCATATAAACACCATTGGGTAATGAAGAAAGATCTGTGTAATATTCCGTTACATTGTTTTTAAGTATATCATGTAAAATGATACGTCCTTGAGCAGTAACAACCTCTAAGGATTTACTGCCTGTTTTCATTACAGCATCCGGTGATAATACTATTTTCAGAACCGAACCGGACAATTTTGCATTTAAGCTGGTATTTTTTTTATTTAGTTCCATTTTTCTGACAGATACCGGATCATCAATAATTTTGCTGCAGATATTAGCACGTGATCGTCCTTCAAGTTGGATATTTTTAAAAACCACGTTTTCTCCGCACGGACTTTCATTCAGATTACAATTTTTCAGAGTAAGATTCTGGATAGTCAGATCGCGGCTGTTTTCAAACTCATCAGCGCGTGCAGCAATGCGGATATCACTTCCTTCGACCACTCCCGAAACAGTTGCAAGTGTAACATTATAAGCATTTTCCAGAAGAATCGAGTTGCTCTTGGTTCCCGCAATATCGATTTTTTCGAAAACCGCTCCACCACTTTCAGAAACAGAAAAAATACCACGACCGCCACGGCGGGCACGCAAATAGTGGACAAATATATTCTCCGGCCAGTCATTCCCTACTTTACCATTTCGATTAGCCATGCGAAATGTAGCATATCCGGTACCAGTTGCGCAATCCTCACCGTCGATTGTATCAACTTCAGCGTTTATTGTCGAATTAAGAATCAGACCGCAATTAGCAACATTTCGTGCTGTTACTTTTCCAATTTTTAATCCGTCAACGCCATAGGTTTCAACACCATGATTATTGGCTCCACTGACATAAACATTATCTATTCTGACATTTTTAACTCTGTTTGTTGATCCCCAGTTACCGCTTCCGGAAGGATCGTTATCTATTCTGATTCCAAGTCCGCTCGAAAGTTGAAGATTTATTTGCTTCAGGGTAATATTGTACCCTTTGCGAAAGAATATTCCGAAATAAGGAGCCCCTGTAACAGAAAGATTTTCTATTTCAATATCATGAACATCACGACCACGAATTACAGCATTGTCCCCGCTTGCAGGGCCTGTAACATTTATGGTACCACATACATCAATGGATGTGTAACTTGTAAGATCCAGTGAACGATTGGCCTGTATCGTACCGTCTCCCTTCACAAGTACCCGCTCTATCCGGGTCCGGTTCCTGCTCAGGCTGCCTACAGCCTCCTGCATTGCCCTGAGCATATCTGAACCGGTATAGACTGTGTTTCCACCATTTGTCACGGTCCATGTGCTGCCATTGAGTATTGCTTCAGCATCATAATCTCCTTCACCACATGTCTGACTCCATACAAACACATTTAAACAGCTTATTGCTGTTATTACCAGTAATAATTGTTTCATACTTTACCCCCCAGTTTAATACATTTTGCTCAGGATATAAGAATACTCATGTGCTTTACAAAAACATTTTTGATAAACGGTATGAACTTACTGATTTGCACCCTTGTAAAAGTCACCGCCATTATGACTGACTGTCAAATTGTCAGCAACAACTGACATGAATATTGTAAAAACGAAGATAATTTTCTCACTTTTGATTCACCTTTAATGTTAGTGGTGCAATCATTTCAATTCTTTACGATTCAAGTTCAGGATTACCACTACCTTTTGATAAATGCTCCTTTTGATAAACCATCAGCTTCGGTTTTTGGTGTAAAAATATACAAGCCTGTTGATTTTACCATTTTCTTTCTTATTCCCAGGAGGTTGTAGGTTGGGGGTGTGGGGTTTTGGGCTTTACCATAATAATCTAATTTGACCATTCGTTCTGTAAGCGGCTGCCTTGTTATTTCAATATTGTTTTCTGTACCAATCTGCATCTTTACATTGGTGGTAACGACTTTTGGAACACCTTTAGAAGTTCTTATTACTTTTTTAATAGTACCGTCACTGTTGTATTCCAGATTATCAATGCATACAGACCGACGATATGTACCTCCATCTTGCAAACCACCATTGTGGTATACAAAATACCAGTTCCCCTTGAATTCTATTATGGCCTGATGATTGGTTTCTGAATTGGGCAGTAAATCATTAATCAACCCTTGATATGTCCAGGGCCCTTCGATACTGTTACTGGTTGAATACTTTGTTGTCGATGGATATCCGGAGGCATATGACAAATAAAAAACACCATCTTTCTTATGTACCCATGGCGCTTCAAAAAAGTCCCGTACATTAACTGTTTTAACAGATCCATCAAGTTCAGTCATGTTATTTTTCAGTTTCACCATTCGGGCATCACCCCATGACCCCCAAAATAACCATGGTATCCCATTGTCTACATATACTGCCGGATCAATGTTCAGAGTTATAGAATTGCGCGTATTGTCTGTTATCAGAGGTTCATCTGTTGGCTCATAAGGTCCAAGCGGATGATCGGCAACAGCCACTCCTATGGCAAACCCTTCACCGACGCGTATATATTTGTGTGTTACAGACACATACCACCAGAATTTCCCATTATATTCTGTAACATGACCTGCAAAGGCGTTGCCGCTTGCCCAGGGAAAATCTGTTGCTTTCAGTTTTGCACCATGATCTGTCCAGTTCACCATATCTGCAGTTGAAAAGACATGCCAGTCGCGCATAAGAAAGGTTTTACCAAAAGATGTCTGCTCATCATGGCCTGTAAAAAGATATAGTGTATCGTTATAAACAAGAGCACATGGATCCGCTGTAAAAATATCCTTGAACAGCGGATTACCACTGTACATCTTTTCCTGAGCAGACAAATTCAGAAAGCATGCAGACAAGATGAAAAGAACAACCACTTTTCCAAATAAATGTTTTTCCATTAATAAATACATTCTCTTTTGTTTATTAATTAACAGCATGAACTCATTTTACCTTGTGTCAAATTATAATATTCCCCGACTTACTTCCAGTTCACTCTGGCTTCATTTTTACAAAATATGTACCCATCGGTATCAGTGCGAAATCCTGTTTTAGAGAGATCCTGTTTTTACGTGTAATAGTTTTATTGAGCATTTTGCCGGCAAGGGAATAAACTGTAATTGATACTTTATTTCCTGGTTTGAAACCCGGTATGCTAACTGTCTGTTTTCCACATAGTAATGCTACAAATTCATTTTTTGCTGGTTGTATTTCAGGTTTTACTGTTCTATATAAATTCTCTTCGGCCTGAACGAAATTATTTTTAACGTATTCACCTCCCCAATAACGCGTAAATAGGTAATGTCGTTTCTGCTGGGGTCTTGGAGCAGGGCACTCTTCTGATACTTTTGTCAAATCAATGCTGCTTTCCGAATAGATAAATGCCCTGGTTTCGGTAAACGTTATTATCTCATCTTTGCCATCACCATTTATGTCACCAGCCATCATATAACCTTCATTGAAACTGCACACTTTTTCTACCAATCCATCATATAGTGAGGGTTTATCGGGACCACGCCAAATCATCAGATAATCAGATCCTTCTCCATTCCAGTTATGGCACATGTATGCAATACTGCCCCACCCTGATCTTTTCTTATAATATGTGGTCTCTCCAGTTGATGAAATCACAAAGATAGCTTCTTCACCGGGCGTACCTCTGTTCACCCGATCCTGGCCACCGATTTCAAGTCCTGGTTGATCCTTAATAAAATCCCCGATTGCAATATTTTGCGGTTCGACAGGCTGATCGTTTCTCCACATGAGTTCACCATTCTGATGATACACTGTGACATCATCACCCCCAACTGCGATCTCGGTTCCATTTGAAGGATCCAAGTCGATATCACCAACCCATATACAATCAGCATGACCACTCTGATTCATCGACCACAATCTTTTACCATCCGGAGTAAGAAAATCGAATCCACAGATAATTTCATCTCTGCCGTCATTGTCAAAATCAAAAGGCCAGGGATAATGACCTGTATTGCCTTTGTATGTCCACAACTGTTTACCGTATCTGTCCATAGCCCAGATCTGTTCATAACGATCTTTAAGAATGATATCCTGAGGTTTTTCTGTACCGGTCAGGTTTGCAATGATAATACAATCATGTGCATTATTGTTAGGATAGTAAAATGACGACTTCTCTTTGCCTGTTCTGCCATCAAGAATTCTGAGTTTTCCATTCATGCAAGCCAATACCTCATTGAAACCATCCTGATCAATATCGTATACCTGGGCAGGAATATCAGATCCTGCAGAAGAACCGCGAGAGGGGTCACCGATTTGCCATAATAAATTACCTTCACAATCATAAACAGTAAGGCAATTAACCTCATGCCCAATATAACGATCATCAGCCATTTTATCTGGCTGCATCATAATCATCTCCAAACGTCCATCACCGGTAACATCACCCAGAAGCATTCTTTTACCTGTTCCTGCATCAGTTATGTCGATTGTTTTTACCAACACCGGCCCGGAAAACGGAATTGCATACATACCATATACTACAAAACATGTATAGATTATTTTTCTGAAAAGGCTCATCACTTTTTCCTTTTTTTTATATCACAATAATTTATTCTACATTAAAGATCAGATACAAAAACTGTATATAACCCCGGCTCACTTTTCAAAATTTATCTTGGCAACCTTTTCACGATATAATACTGTTTGCTGTTATCTGATCTTATTCATCAGTTTATCTTATATTCAACATTTTCCTGAGGCCGATATCAGTTCCGTTTTCATAGATAAAAAGCAGATAGATTCCAGTACCTGAAACAACACCGTTCAAATCGAGATGATTCATGCCTTTTTTGACATTTTTAACAGATATTTTCTTTACAAGTCGACCGGAGGCAGTATAAATACGAAAAGTTACTGGTTTCTCTTTCTCCAGATGGAATGATACAACTCCGTCAACATATCTCATACCATCATTTTTTGATACTTTTTTACTTTTTAAATTTACATAAGTTTCACAGCTGTGAATTTTTTCATCAGAAAAAGTTATAATATCGATATTCGGAGCACCTTCACTGCTTGAAGGAATGAGTGTTATCCGGTTTTTTCCTTTTCTCAATTCCAGTTCTGCTGATACAGTCTTCCAATTTGTCCATGAACCAGTTTGGGGAATTTCAATTACAGAACCCGGTTCTTGTTCATTTACAACCAAAGATATGTTTCTATTTTCCGATCCGCCATTGGCGAATCGTAAATAAAGTGTGTATTGAGATGGTATATCAGCGCAAAGCTCCCATGTTGCACAAGCGTCAATTTTATTATCAAGATTAAGATATCCTTCCCCAATATATCCCGCATTAGTATTTTCGATTATTCCGTCGAACTCCAAAGCTTCTTCGCCCTGAATTGATCCCGCACATGGCAAGACTGTGGTTTTCCCGCCAGCACAAACACCACATGAATCTTCAAAAGCAACTCCCCCCCAGTCACCATTACAATCCTGTTTGCAGGGCTTTTTTCCAGTTGTACCACCAACACAATCTCCGCATTCGTCTATAAAAGCAGTGCCGTTCTTCACTCCTGCACAATCATCGACGGGTCCCGGATTACACGGGTCAAAGTCTGTATTCACCACAGGCCAACCATCATGCCAGGAAAGTGTGCTGATTTTGAGCTTTGACATCCCATTTTGGTTTTTGTCATAATAGTGGTAAGACATATATTCTTTTCCGTTTTCAGCGAAGTAACCAAAATGCCCTG
>DATGNN010000021.1:0-4788 GCA_035306725.1 Chitinispirillaceae bacterium
ACGTTTATGTCAGTCTTTTTATGGTCTAAGTGAAAATCCGGATCTGTTTCGTGAACGGGTGTTAAAAGAAATTCTTCATGAACTTGGCCATACGTGGGGGTTTACTCACTGTCCAGATCCTCTTTGCGCAATGCATTTTGCAAATAGTTTAAGTGATATAGATGTTAAAAACGCACATTACTGTGAGTTTCATGGTAAGTAGAACGATTTGAGATGAAGAATCATCTGAACAGGTGTTTTTGTGAATCGATATTTAAAGATAATTCTATGTGATTAAGAATAAATTGCTGTTTCAAATGTTTCGTAGGCAGGGGGCTGTTCTTCTTGAAATATTGCTTTTACTTCTTTTATTTATTAGAAAATACAAATTCAATAACTAATTAGTTATACACGAAATCTTATGGAAACAGAATCAGTGGAATATGAATTGCTCTGTTGCGGGTAGTAGTTTTTGAAAAATAATCTGTAACAAGGAGGAGTAATAATGTTGGTTTTGGATGAATACTATGATGCTGATGAAATTCTAAGGGACGATGATATTGGTCAGAATGAATATGAAATTGATGAATTTAAAGAATTGAGTTTTGATGGTGATAATGAGGCTAAAATAGGTATTGGTTATTTAATGCGTGAAGTGGAGTCGCCTGAGGATTTTTTTAGTTCGTAAAAAGAGATGTTATACTGAAACCGGATTAGTGGTCTGTTGCTGTTTTCTCGGGTAAAACATTTGGTAAAACAACTCTACGGTGTTTTATCTATGGTACCGAAAATAATTCCTGGATGTATCGATTTCCATTTCTACAAATGTTCTTTTTAATTTGCATGTATTTGTAACATGCCTCTCCCTCCGTTAAAGTTGTTAAAGGTTATTAGCTTATTTCTAAATTATCTTCTGTGCAATGAAGAATGAGTCCATTTCATCAGGCAAATTAAAAATGCAATTGCTGCTTCCGAAATTAAAAAATTAACCCGCAAGCAGCAATAAAACTAAAGCATAATGTTTTTCACCATATTTGTTCAGTTATGTTGAAATGACTTCTACGATCTGTTTGCTTGACAGCTATTTTTTCGGCTGTATTGATATTTCGCGATAAGACTTTTCCATCAGGATAATAAAAATCAATTGTACCGAGAGGTTTGGGATTGTAACAAGCAACTAATGTAGATGTTTTTCCATCTGAAAGATACCATGAATTTGTTTTTTTATCTAATGATAAGATGATACTTTTTCCGGCATTTGGCCCCTTCGTTTCAAGTATAATGATAGAGCCATTGCCAAATGTTACATCATAGATTTTATTTCTTGATGTAAATGTTTTTGTGGTTTCTGTATCCGAATCCAAAGCCAAAGGGTTATTGCCAGCCCAAAATTCTATGAGGTTAAAGACTATGGCATCTACAAAGGCACTAACCGGGTAAACAGGGATAATGTTAAAAAGCCAGAGAATGCCAGTCCGAACCCATTTGTTGTCAAGAGAATCGTTCCAGTTGTAAATTTTTTTGAAGAGTTCAAAAGAACCAAAACATCCAGTATTAAGAGTAGTTAATGATGCGCAAACGAGAAGAATAATGACTCTTCTAAACATAAAAACTCCTTTGTTAATGAATTATACAGAACTCTTTATGTAGAATTTGTTAGAGAGTATCGTGTTTTAATCGGATAATTTAGCTAAACCGCAAATACTATATTATCCGGATCCGAATGGTTTTTTTCGCAAATCCTCGAATTCTTTTTATAAAGTCTTTCAATATCACAAAAAAAGTCGTTGGAATGGAAAAAATCAGAAACTAAAAAGATAAAGTTAGGGGACAAAAAAGTTGCTGTATCTGTTTTTTCCCATGAATCATAAATGGATGCAAATATTTAGCCAATAAATAAATTGAAAGTAAAAATGAATCAATTATGGGATTTTATCCTGAATCTGTTACTTGAAAAATCAAATTTAATTTTTTGACCCTAATTATTTTTATAGAGACAATTGCACATAATCAGGTCTTTTTTTATTAATATGGTCAGGTAGTTTTTCTTTGTGACAAAGTTGTGAACCTGGTGCTAATCTGTTAGATTTACCTGAAAAATTTCCCTTGAAGAGGGAGAGATGAAGTCTATGGAATGTATACCTGTTTCAAAATGGAATATTGGTTGTCAGAAAAAACTTCTTATTGCAGGTCCCTGTAGTGCAGAATCTCCGGAACAGCTTCTCACTACTGCTCAGGCATTAAGAAATAGTGGAGTGCATGTGCTGCGTGCGGGAATATGGAAACCACGTACAAGGCCAGGTTTTTTTGAGGGTGTAGGTGAAAAAGGACTTAAGTGGTTAAAACAGGCAGGTAATGAGACCGGGATGAGTGTAGCAACAGAAGTTGCCAATCCACAGCATGTTGAATTATGCCTTAATAACAATATTGATATTTTATGGATAGGTGCAAGAACTACGGTTGATCCGTTTGCTGTATCTGCAATTGTCGAACCTCTAAAGGGTGTAGATATTCCAGTTATGGTAAAGAATCCGGTTAACCCGGATATTGACCTTTGGTTAGGGGCTCTGGAGCGTGTATCAAATGCGGGAATTAAAAAAATTGCTGCAATACACAGGGGTTTTTCTACTTACAGGAAAAGTTCATACAGAAATCCTCCCCTTTGGCGTATTCCTGTTGAATTAAGACGCAGGGTATCATCTTTACCAATAATTTGTGATCCAAGCCATCTGGCAGGAGCATGTGAACTGATTCAGACTGTCGCTCAAACTGCAATAGATTTACTATTTGACGGCTTGATGATTGAAGTTCATCCCAATCCCACCGCAGCTTTAAGTGACCGTAATCAGCAATTAACTCCCGTACAATATTTAACACTTATGAACAGTCTGGTATGGAAAAGCACCCGTTCATCAAACACGGAGTTTAATCAAAGGCTTACAGCATATCGTAATGAGATAGATCAGATAGATTACAAAATTATTGACCTCATCGCATTACGATTGAATATCGTTGAACAAATAGCAACACTGAAAAATGAAAATGGTATCACAACACTTCAACCAAATCGTTTCAAGGAGTTACTTCGTAAACGACTGGATTATGGTAACGGGCAGCATTTATCAGAAAATTTTATCAGACAAATAATAGAGTTGATACATGAAGAAGCCCTGATGCACCAGGAACGCTGCGAGATTCAGGATTTGAACTCTACTTGTATCTCTTAGCTGACGGGTATTGAAAAAGATATTCAAATGAATAAAAGGGTTGCCGAGCGCACACGACCCACGCGGTAGCGCATTGCAGTCCTGTAAATACATCTTGTGGGCGTGTGGAAACCAGTACTAAGCGTTCTGGTTAAAAAGATTTGTATGTAAATAAAAGTTCTGAATAGTACCCGTTTCTGCTGTTGGTACAACTATAGGCTATAATATTTAATTTCCGGTTAACATGTTGCGTACTTTAAGGGGTTCCGGAAAACAGTAAATATTGTTGACCTGCGTGAGAGGTTTTAACCGGATTCCCAGTTTAAACACATCGCAGACAGTTTCGTATGTCGCCATGTAAAGTTTGTCCAGAAGCAAGTGATCGTAGCGGAAGTGCATCCGCAAGCGTTTTGGGATGGTGAATACCCACTGTTTGGGTCCAGAGATGGAGGACTCTTCTGGAAATTACTGTTTTTATAATGAGTATGGCAGCCTATTCCACCCATTTTGCTTCTTTTTCCGCTTCCTTTAAAACCTGAATCACTTCAGAGTCGTCTACTCTTTTGGCGAGCTGCAGGGCGGTATTACCGTCCTTGCTGACACAGTCCACCTCCGCCCCGTATCCCAAAAGCAGTCGGACTATCACCGGATAACCTCGGCTCGATATTACATCTTTCCCGGCCGCAGCATACATTAAGGCGGTATATCCCTGATTATCTTTTAGGTTAACCTCTGCTCCGGCCTGCAGCAATGCTCGTGATGTTTCCAATTCTCCATGATAAGCCATCTCCATTAAAGTCGATAAACCATACTCATTTTGGCAATCGGGATCTGCTCCTTTTGCAATCAACGCTTTTACCAAGTCTATATTGCCATGACGGGCCGCCATAAGCAAGGCGGTGTTGCCGAAATGATCACGATCATTTATATTAATTCCATTCTCTATCAACAACTCCGCAATAGCACTGTCCCCATGTCTAGCACATAAGATAAGAGCGTTCTTTCCCTGAACGTCTTGATAATTAATATCGGCTCCGACTGAGATTAAAAACTCTGCCGCGGCCAAATGACCCCAATAGGCCGCATTCAGTAATGGAGTACGGCCGTTTTCGTTTGCTGCATTGATCTTGGCCTGAAGGGCAAGGAAAATCTTGATCAACTCGAGATTATTGGAAAATGCGGCCCAGATCAGAGCTGTGTTCAGGTCTTTGGTTGTCAGTTTCTCTTCTTCTGTTTCCAACAATAGTTTTACCATCTCTACCTGGCCAAATCCTGTTGCGCGGTTTAGATGATTTAGACCTGCCACATTCTTTACTTTCGCCCCAGCCTGCAGCAGAGTTTTGCTTATTTCTATGTCGCTCACAAGTATAGCCCATGTTAAGGCCGACGAATAATTGTCATCAATTGCCCTCACGTCCGCACCCTTCTGTATTAATAATCTTGCAATTTCCCTCTCTTGACAATAAACAGCCTGCATTAAGAGGGTTCTTCCGGATTTATCACGTCCATTCAGATCAGCTCCCTTTTCCAGTAAGATTTTGACAATCTCCAGGTACCCTTTGCGCACGGCATAGCTTAAGGGAGTTTCCCCTTCCAGAATAAT
>DATGNN010000022.1:0-14161 GCA_035306725.1 Chitinispirillaceae bacterium
GAACGGTGAGCTGGCAGGCGAGTACTTCCTGAGGTCCTATGGTAAAAGTCATGATATTGCCGATTGGGCTTATATTGCCAATATCCATTCCGGAACTGACTCTGTTGTGCCACACAGCTGCGGGATTAGAATTGTCATAGAAACGGTCATTGTGTCCTGCATAAAATGGATCATTCCTGTCTCCGGAGTTACGCATGCTTTCAAGGTCTTTTCTCCCATCAGCCTGTATAAGTGCTACGTTGGGAATATGCCCTTGCTTTGTGTTGTCTCCGTCCTGATCTATATGCCAGATAAGAAGCCCTTCACCCGGCAGCCCGGAACTGCGTCCAGTCCTGCGACGGGCTTCAATCATAAAAAGTTCTCTGGAACTACCGGTGGTTTCGCCATAATAGGCAAAAGCTGTATGGGAATTGGCCTCGTGTGAATAGAGTGTTCCAAGTGGGCTGTTGGTAATATCGGTAACAGTGATCCATCCTGCTATATATCGGAACCAGGCATTTGGCATCTGGGGGTTAGTGGCGCTGTTTACGGTGTTCATGACACAATAACTACCCACCCCATTTGAATGACCATCATAAGAATAGAGATCTGGCCAGCCAAAGAGCAGATGCCCGTTTTCATGAACAAATGTTCCCAAAGTCAATCTGTTTTCGATACTGGTCATCTGATATCTGCTAAATGATACCCCATCAACAGAAAACCTCCCCATGTAGGTTCCCATATGAGGCCACAGGCCATTTGCCCACCCCGCAGTTGCACTTCCTGCATAGAGCACATTGAGACAGATAACTCTGTTACGGCGGTCTGTCGAGAGTTGGGAAAAATCGAACCCTTCATCTCTTAAACGGGTTAGTGCATCAGTTATAAGATCGGATACAGGTCCGTACCCGGGCCCCTGGTCGTAGTAGGATTTTGGATAAGTAACTCGAATGTAAGAGGTTACGATGTTGTTATATCGTACCAAACCATTAGAAACTTCATAAAAATAATCATAGATTGAACCATTGTTACCGTTGCTGTTGTATCCTTCCTGATTGCAGTAGTTATCGATTTCCTCTCGTGATACAGTAGCAGGCTGGTCAGAGAAATCGACAAGAAGTGTCAGCCCTGTAACAACCATTGGTTCCGAATCAAGTTCATCATCCGGAGCAGGAGCAAACTGAGGGGGAAGGCTTTTGAGAGGAGCCTCTGAAATGATTTCATAATAACCAAGTGCATCTTTGGCCTTTTGCTGTTTTTTTCTGACAGCATTTATGTTTATACGTTTATTTCTTCTTGCAGGTCGTCCCCGGGAAGAAGTGGATTTTCCATGATAGATCACACCGGTAGAAACATATTCGTTTCCATCCGGAGAAAGATCTGCGTAACAGATCCAGTTTGTTTGAGGATCTCTGATCAGTGTAAACCCTTCCAGACACTCCACATCCTGATAGAATTCATCACCCCACACCCGCACCGGTACAAGAGACCCATCAGGTTGCCTAAGTTCAAATTCCTCTCCATTGTGAGGTGCAGAGATTATTTGCTGTGAAAAAACAAAAAGCAGAAAGACTAAAGCATTCAATGAACCAGGCCAATTTTTTGTGTTCATCAGGGCTCCTCAAAAAATTGTTATTTATCGCAAAATCGTACAATTTTTCTCTTTGTTGTTAAACTAATGGCTTGCTGTTACTGCCGTTCCGCTTTGCCCAGATCAAAAAGCAGGAACTTACCTTGATATGTATGCACTTTTGCATGTCACTAAACTTAACATCACACATCTCAGCCTTAAAAAATAACGGTACCATCAGGAAATAGATTAAATAAAAAAGCAATTAACGCTTTATATTAAAATATAAGCACAAATAGTACAAAATTGCGGATTATTTGTATAGATAATTAAATATAGACCAGCAATAATTAATTTTATTAATTATTGAATCAGTTTATGCCATAATATCGTAAGTATGGACAATAACTTTGCACTGCTTAATCATTTGCCTGTAAAAAATGTTGCCACCGATCTTATACGGTGTCTGATTCATAAGACAAACGGTCTGCTGTAAACCATATTCCCTGCTTTTAGTGTGTAGATGTACATTCCACTTTGGATAGTTGCAGGAATCTGATATTCATGGCTTGTGGCAACAGGCAGGTTGCCTATTCTGTGCCGGGCAGCAATTCTTCCTGACAGGGAGTAAATTGTAAGTTCTGCATTTCCTGTTACCGGTGATCCCAGATTGGTAATTTTAAGGGTAGTATTTCTGACTAACTTTACAGTAAAGGTGGAATTGTTACAATTTGCAGTGAGTTTATTTTTTACAGATGAGGTTGAATCATCTCCTGATCGCACTACGAATATTTCAAAACACTTACCTGGAATATCATCACCCACAATTGCATCAGGAAATCCACTGGGCTGTGGCGGCAGTTTCGATCCCATGGGCAGGTGCAATGATCCCCCCTGATACTTACCCTCTAAAACAGGTTCACCCCAAATATCAAACACGCTGTGAACCGTGAAATCAGTACCTGATGTAATCATTGTTTCGAAATTAACCGGTACGAAATCATCATTGTCCCAATTGTATATGATTAAATCTATTCTGCGGGGATCATACCTGTTTGAATTAAAAACAGTTTTTGTACAGGTTGGAAGCTGATTTGAAAAAACATTATTGGGGAATTCCTCAGGATCCGGTCCGATTTCAGCACCAAAGAAATGGTTTCCCTCTACCATGGCATTTTTCCAGAGTCCCTGAGTCACCACATTTCCGGCAAAATAATTATCCTGTACTTCAATGAACTCATTTTCGACTGATCCACCCCATCCAAAGCGAACACTTCTGGCATTGGGAACGGGTACCCAGGAATAGTTTTCTTTAACAATCACTCTATCAACTGGTTGCAACCCACCAATCAGGAGTCCGTCAGATTGGCCAACAGTGGAAGAGCCATTAACCGATGCACCAGCACGGAACCAGACGTTTCTTTCAAAATTATACCCCTGAATATATCCGTTTTCAGTGTAGGTGTGAATTCCAAAACCATATCCAAAGAAGATGATATTGTTTCTAATCTGTTTTGTTCCTGTTTGATTTTGGGTGTATATGGCATGACCATGGCCCCGTGTTTCACCCTCTGTGCCATTGTTGAAAATGATGTTTCCATACAGTTCACTGTTTATTGCCGGGCTCCAGAACCCTATTCCCTGAAGATTATTGTGGATTACAGAGTTTATCAACTTTGAGTTTGGTGCATCAAACCGCACTCCTTCGACCATATCCGTTCTGGATTGAGAGGTGTTTGTTATCTCAAGATTCCAGAATTGTACCCATTCACCTTTTATATGAAGAGCCTGGTTTCCACTCCCCTCTTTACCATCAATCGTAACCCGCGTTCCCGGTTCTGCCCAAAACAGTACGGGTGAGTCGGCAGTTCCTGAAACAGTGCTTACAAATCTTCCCTCATATATGCCTTCTTTGAGCAGTACCAGTTCACCGGGTTTAACCGGACCAGAAGAACTCAAAGCAGTACCTAAATCAATTGGATCACCTTCTCTCCCGGAAGCATCAGCACTACCCGAAGGAGAAACAAACCAGTCAGCATGAGTAATATCTGTAACCGTGCTCCAGAGAGAAAATGTGGTGCACAGAACAATAAGTGTTAATCGTTTATGCATCTGCAGTTCACATTCATGAGTAAGAAATTGGTTTTCTGTTCAATTATTATAATACAACAAAATCCTGGAAAATGTTCACTTTATTTGCTTTGCCTGAGCCTTACAATTATTACCGCTGCCAATTAATTCTTTTTTGAATTGTTAATATATGGTAAGGCATACGCTCTTTTGATGTTAAGATGTACCATCATATACGCCAAGCGCATACACTCCACGCAGTACCTGTTAAAAATTCGAAATATCAATATCGAAATACGAAACAGAACCAAAATACATTTATAAAGTGATATCGTGGGCGTGTGAAAACCACTTAAAGTTTCAGGTTTACAGTGAAATCAGAAATAATAAGATAGAAATTACAAACAATCGGAATATAATAAGAATAAATCAGATAAAAACATGCAAACATGCAAGATCGTTTCTTGGAACAAATAAGAATATAATATCTCGTAATCCTGGTTTGTGCAATTGAAAATCGAACAGGATGTCTCCGATGTTAGCAGGCACTTAAAAAACAAACCAGAGCTGGGCATTTTTTTAAACCCTAAACCAACCACTTGAGCAATTAACCCATAATAATAATTAATTTCATTCTTTTTGCAGGCAACAAAAAGAATACAATTGCAAAATGATAACAGCTATACCTGAAATTACCATTAAGGACATAAAGCAATTAACAAATAGTATTTTTAATATTATCAGTTAAAAAGGCTCCTGTTTTGGAGATGTTTGTTGGTTTATGAAAAACCTTGCTAACAAGAATCAGAAATTACTAAAATATATGCTGCGCGCCGCTTCATTCCCTGACCTTCGGCACATTTTGCCTTCGCATCTGCTTTGCCAAAAGTCATATACGTCCCGAAAATGTATTTGACATTTCACCTGTAAGAATACCATAATCTTCTAAGATCTGCTTTCACGCTCGAGCCCCGGAGTAAATCTACTACCAGAGGGACAGAATATTCTTTTCACCTCTGGATTTCATGGATCTCTAATCACCATCATAACACGGGAGGTCTTGTGGTTTCCAGAAACAGTGTCGTCTTCAATGCCATTCTTCCGATTATCTATTTGGGCGGAGCTGCTGCAGTTCAGCTTCTTGGGGCAAAATTTTACCTTAAGAGTAAACCAGACTGGATCATAGTTTCGCTTTTTTTCATTGTAACAGCAGGCATATACCTGTTGAACCGAATAGTAGACAAGGAAGATAAATTCAACAACCTGCCACGATGGCTTTTTTTCAACGGAACTACTGGTCGTACCTATTTCTGGATTGCGCTGGCAGGAATAACTCTATTCGGGCCTGTTGTAGTATTAGTCATTCTGCAATTTTTTGATTCAGCCCTGCTGTTTGCAGCGATTGCGTTTATTGGAGTAGCATATTCAGTAAAGATTCTGCCGGTTCTTTCAGAAAAAAAAATAATCTGGATCAGCCTTAAGGATATACCACTGCTCAAAACAATCGTTGTGAGCGCAATCTGGGCAGGGGCATCTCTATTGTTAGCCGCAATCACAACGAACAACAATTTCTTCAGATATGACATTCTGGTCGTTTTTGCCACATTTTTCGTCAGTACATTCTGTAGCACTGTCACTTCTGATGTAAAGGATATTGAAGGAGACCGTATCAGAAAAGTTTATACCCTGCCAGTTCTTTTTGGTCCTGATGTTACGTTTCGTCTTCTCTCGATTGTGAGCATGTCAAGTATCATTATTATTTCGCTGTTAGGATTTCAAAAAGTGATATCATTCCAGCTCACACTCTTCTCATGTTTCTGTATGGGATGGGCAGGTCTGACAATGATTCCACAGTATTTTAAAGTTCTTCCCATATCAAAAACCAGTATCGAACTGCTGGTAGATTCACATCTCATGCTCTCACCAATAGGGTTAGCCTTGTTTTATTTCGTGTGATCGGTAGAAATGAAACATAAATTTAAGCGGATATTGCTCAAGAGGATACTACCTCCCGGGAGAACCAGTAGCGATCAGATTGAGCAGATAATCTTCACAAAAAAGTGACGGGTACTCATTTCCACTCTCATCAACAATAAACATAGAGTTCCCGTCACCCCTGACAAGAGCAAGTACTTTGCACATAGTGCCATATTTTTTCCTGAACTGGCCGATGCTGCATGGTGCAGCTAAAACAGTCATTCTTTTGAGATCATACGTCCGCTGATCGATTTCCGACATGCTCTGAAAGATGTGAGGATTTACCATGACATTCTGAAAAACTCTGATCAGAGCAGCGAGATTTCCTAACCCCTCTTTAATAAGAATGATATTCTGTTTCCGCTCGGTATCAAGTACTTCAGATCTGTATCTGGGAAAGGTTATATGAAGCGAAAGCCCATGCTGCTTATTACCAAGACTGTTTTTGGTATACGCACTGATATGCCCCCCATGCACTTCGATGATCGATCGGACAACGCACATCCCCAGGCCTGTTCCACCAGTCTCTTTTTTGGTTGTGTAAAACGACTTAAAAATGTTCCCAAGCTGTTCCCCCGTACATCCGATCCCGTCGTCCTCAACAATGCAGAGTAGAACGGAATCTCTTTGAGAAATCTTCACCGAGATCCAACTGGCCCCGGCTTCAAAGGCGTTCTTGAATATATTTAAAAAGACCTGTTCCAGTTTACTCCATTCTCCACTGACGCTGATGGCAATATCGGAATAAAATTCTTTGCCTAAAATAAAACTGCGCTTAAGGTCGGAAAAATGCGTCTCAATACAGGTATGAATGAGATTACAGAGATTTAACGAAACCTTATCTTTTAATATTTTGGATTTTGAGAATTCCAGAATCTCTTTACTGAACGAGGTCATGCGCGTAATGCACTCGCCGATTCTTCCAACCAGTTTCTTAGATTGGTCGTCAAGAGATGCGTTCATACCAAGCATCTCAGAGTACCCCGAAATTGCCGTCGCATAGTTTCTTATCTCATGATTGATAATGGCAGTAGACTGCCCCAGTTCCTTTAATGCCTGGACCTCTTCCAGTTCTCTATAAGCTTCACGGAGCTTTTTGAACGTTATCTCGCGCTCCCGAACAATCGTCGCCAACTTTTCAGTAAATATTAAAGTTATAATAAAACTGAATCCGAGTGTTCCAAGAATAGTGAAACTTGGCATAAACCAAAGAACTCTTTTTCCGACAAATAACGCAACCATATCGAGCATCCCGCCAAGACAAAGAATCATAAGACCAAACAGATGATATCGTAGTAATCGTTTTTCGAAACCATAAGCATATTTTAAATTGGTCGCAATCATTATAATCAATGCAACCATGGCTCCGATTATGTAAGGTGCAAATGTCACATTGTAAAAAGTTGTGCTGATTACCTCTGCATCTGATGGTTTCAGCATGATATCATCAAAGAACAGTACTGCAAAAATCAAACTTATCAGAAACAGCACTTTTATGCTTTCCAGCTTTTCCTTTCTAGTGATCATCATAATATGCCACACCAGAAAAGGAGGAAAAAAGGATGCAAGTACGTGCTGAAACCGAGTCCAGTGAAGAGTTCCGGCATGTGGCTGAACCCAGATGTCTATAGCACAAAAGGAACATATTAAAAGGTTGGCTATTCCGAATATCAGAAAACTGCGATCAAATTTCGCTCTGAGCTGAATTGAAATGAAAATGAAGCTCATTGAGATCAAAAAGGCGCAGAATATCTCCAATATAAAGATCATAACAGTCCATTATTTATCGTGATCATGCTCAAACAGCATATTCTATAATCAAAACGGCCTTATTGAAAAGTGTTTTTTAATGACAATAGTCTACTCCACCAATACCTCTATGACACAGAACGACAATTGACAAGGATAATACAGAGACCTGTAGTCAGGGAATATACTCTATACCCCTCCACAGATCTTCATCAGGAATGCTTCTGAAAGAATTGAGGTACTTTCAGGATCTTCTGAATTAGACTCAACATGCTTCAGCTTGAGAAATTCGGCCAGATTCTATTTCTTTAACAAGAAGTATCATAAATGACCCTCATTCGTCCTGATTTCCATTTACAACCTCTTTCAAATTACTGTAAACATATATCAGGACAAGATACAAGAAAAGTTCCTGTTGATGACTGATGCACTTTTAGGATTATTCAGGAAAATTGTAATAAAGCCCAGTCTATAACCGGGGGGCAGCATGCGTCAGAGCTTCTTTCTGAGCCACTTCCATGCGGCCTTTCTATTGCAGTAGAAACAAAAAGTGAGGTTCTGCTTTACGGAAAAAAGTGATACCGGTAAAATGATAACTGCTGAATAATAGCTTTTAAGATATGAACTCCATTCAGCCTGTATAACGTTGAAATTGTTATGTAAACAAAGGATTTGGTATCTGGTTTTGAAGGCAACACTGCCCGCATTCTGACGTATTATACCGTAAGCCGCAGCAGTAATAAAGGGCGCATGCCTTACCAGATAATCTTTCTGAAATATTTAATCTGCTTGTTTTTCGGGTTTTATTGTAAACAAATCAGAAAAAACGGCACTTTAAGAAGGAAAAAAATAGCTGTATCACTGCAATATTTGCACAAATGCCGCTATTGTGACTCGAATCATTAATTTGGGCTTACAAAAATGATTCCTCAGTTTAATTTTATTCCATTCACCATTCATAATTCACAATTGATTCAGTTTCCGCAACCAGGTATATTGTTTTTTATTTAAATATTGAATAGAAGGTCTCTTTCGACATATATGGCTGCACTGATAGAATTTCAGAATGTAACGGTAAAAGAACAACAGAACACTATTCTCAAAAAAGTCACTTTCTCTGTATCAAAAGGTGAGAAAGTTGTCCTTTACGGAAAATCCGGCAGCGGAAAAACCACTATCCTTACTACTCTTCTTGGCGGCCACAATCCGCTTGAAGGAGTAGTGAAATATAACGGGATTTTACTGAACAGGGAATCGATACATAAAATCCGCACCTCTATTGCCTTTATCGGACAGGAACCGGTTCTTGGAGAAGGAACGGTTGAAAACGTTCTACTGTTTCCTTTCAATTTCAGGGCAAATTACCCAAACAAGCCAGACAAAAATGCTCTTATTGAAAGTCTTGAAAAGGCAGGACTCTCTCAATCTCTTCTTGATTCCAGTGTTTCGGGTATCAGTGGAGGTGAGAAACAGAGAATCGCGATTGCAAGGGCACTACTATTAAATAAAAATGTTTTCTGCATTGATGAGGCTACTTCTGCACTCGACTCCCAAAGCGCAGAACTTATCGTTTCAGTTTTCCAAAATAAAGAGTTTACAGTATTGTCTGTATCACATGACCCAAGATGGTTCAATATAGCCAGCCGGTTCATTAAAATTGACAATGGGCAAATTATTGACGACACTGATGACCGTACAAAAGTAAAAATGTAAGGACAACATTAATGGAAACAATTGACCTGTCATATTCGGGCCTGATAATTATTTATGCGCTGATGGCTATCCCGTTTATCATTTTTTTTAATACCGGGGTAGATCTTATTAAAACTACTGTTATAGCCTTGGTACGCATGACTATTCAGCTTACGCTTGTCGGTCTGTATCTTGGAGTTCTGTTCGAACTTAACAGCCTTTTACTGAATATAACATGGCTTGTTGTAATGCTCCTGGTAGCAAATGTTAATATTATCGGCAGTGCAGGGTTGAAACTCCGTTATTTCTTTATCCCCGCTTTTATCGGAGTCGCTGTTGGTACAGGTGTTGTAGTTGCAGTATTTGTATTCATTGTAATACAACCTGATCCGCTCTATGATGCCCGGTATCTTATTCCCATAGCCGGAATGATTCTTGGCAACTGTCTTAAAGGTAATGTAATGGCACTCGAGCGTTTTTATTATTCCATTCATAAAAACGAGAAAGAGTTTTCAACATATCTTTTTATGGGAGCACGGCTAAATGAGGCAGTTCGTCCATATTTTAAAGCTGCACTCAAAGCTGCCAGTTCTCCGCATGTAGCAACAATGGCAACAATAGGCATAGTTTCTCTTCCGGGCATGATGACCGGACAGATACTGGGCGGTTCGTTTCCGGTAGTTGCGATCAAATATCAAATAGCAATTATGATTTCCATTTTTACAGCAATGTCTCTCTCCGCATATCTTAATATCCGGCTCAGCCTCAAAGCCGGTTTTGATGATTTCCAGAATCTTCGACGTGAAGTTTTAAAATAATTTTCAGGTATCTTTACTAATTGGATCAGAAATTACCGATGAATAAAAGTTCAGAAAAGAGGGACGGGGGAAAGAGGTCAAAGAATAAAATCCAAATTTCAATAAGAAATCAAATCACAAACAAATTCCAATACTTCAAAATTCAATTTCATAAACCAGGATTCCGAAGCATTTTATTCTTGATTGTTCAATTCAGTAAAAATTGAAAGTTTGTAGTTTCTATCTTGTTGTTTCCGATTTTTTGTAATTTTTTTCCTATTGGTTCTGATTTTTTTTCATTTTTCCTTTGGTTTTATTTCGAATTTAGGATTTCGAGTTTTCCTGATCGTTTTGTTTCGAATTTAGGATTTCTTATTTCGAATTTTTATTGTTTATCGCGGGGGGCGTGCGCGCTTGGCGGACATGATGATCCAAAACTACAAAGAATTGTTGTCTGGAACTGCTTACCGACCCGGACTCTTTAATATCCATTTATCCGGCACTTCACTTGCTCCTCAAATTACCCAATCCTGATCTGCAGTTTTTATTCCTGTAACCAAGGCGTACCGGATGAAACATTTAACCACTTTTTGTTTATTTTTCATCTTGTATGGGTTATTGTATTCTTCCGACCTTCAAATTAAAAACTCCGTAACTGTTGAGATCAGAAAAAATGCCACAGATTCAACAAGAACCAATATTGATAACGCATTTATCCGTGGCGAAACCAGATTCTTTAAAGAAAATAACAACAATACCTTTTCAGCTATGGTTCATCTTAGATTCCAGACCAATTTTGAGATGGACACAGCTGCAGTCTGGCTTAGGCAGGCGTTTTTCAATGTAAAGCTGCAGTCTGTTAATCTAAGCGCAGGAAGATGGTACGAAAAGTATACCCCCGGAGTGTATTTCGGACGATATCTCTTCGGTGCAGACAGGTACGGAAATGGTTCCATTTCTACTGATTATACAGTACTTGACGGGTTAAGGATGAAATTATCATTACCATTTCTTTCAAATACAAACTTTTCACTCGCCCTGTTACCCCAGGAATCAAATTTTGAAAACCTGTATGCAATGTTTTTGATATCTGCAAACTTTTTCGATCCACTGGAAATCAATACCGGAATTAATCTGAAAGCACTTTCTGAAAACGGCACTGAAAGAGATCACCGTTTGATTATTTCCGGTGCATATCAGATAATCAGTGATCTTGAAATATTCCTTGAATATGGGATAACCAGCCTCACAGACATAAGAGATAACTCCTGGATAATGTTTGGAACGGAATTTCCTTCAGGTAAAATACTGGATCAACTGAGACTGGAGTTTGAGTACACAAAAGACCGTTTAAACGACCTTTCCGATTTAGCGTGGATCATTGCTATACAAAAAGAGTGGCAAAATCTGACATTCTATCTGAATACCGGCTCAGATCCGGCTTACCTTCGTTCCGGTGATATCGACAAAATCGGTTTCGCTTTCAGAATGAGTCTTTCTTTTTGATCAGACCGGCTTACATCTACATTAACTTTAAGAGCTGTAGAAAATCAAAACGATAGAGTTTTCAAAACATAAAAATCAAGAAAAAATGAAAATTCATCATGTGTGATATAAATCACAATATCAATACCTTAAAACTGTAATATTGAGAACCCGAATGCTTTATACATATAATGGAGACCTTGCTACCATGGATAAAAACCATGCTTAATATTATTTTACCTTATTCAGACATTCTATACCTTTGTATATTTCATCAATTCTCCCGGTGGTAACAATGTGGAGAAAAAAGAATGTTTAAGGGTGACCCGGTACTCTGTTTTAGATACCTTGATCAATAACGAAAGGCATAACTGATAAATGAATTTCAAAACCAGGCTTCAGGGAACAATGATACTCTTTCTCAAGGGGATACTCATGGGTGCTGCAGATACTGTACCCGGTGTCTCCGGAGGAACCATGGCATTGATGACCGGTATCTATCAAAAACTAATCTCTACAATAAGTTCTTTTGATAAACGTTTTCTGAGCCTTTTCTTTTCCGGAAAATTTAAAAAAGCGTTTGAACAGATTGACCTGAAATTTCTTTTTACACTTCTGGCTGGTATTGGTACCGGAATTATCTGTCTGGCCGGGATAATTACTTCAATGATCGAAAACCAACCCTCACGGATTTACGGGCTGTTTTTCGGTATGGTTCTTGGATCATCAGTCTGTATTGCAAAACGTATCAAGTGGCGTTTGAGCGGAATTATCTCTTTTTTATTAAGTGCTGCAGCAGGGTATTTACTGGTCTCAATAATCCCTTTTGAAACACCTCACACTCTTGCGGTTGTGTTCCTGAGCGGGTTTGTCGCTATTACTGCCATGATTCTGCCCGGAATAAGCGGTGCTTTCATTTTGCTTCTCCTTGGAAAATACAACTACATATTAAGTGCTGTGAAAGCTCCTTTTGAAAGCAGTCTGAACAATCCGCACCTGCTGATTTTATCGGTATTTGGAGTCGGCTGTGTTTGCGGCATTATGTGTTCTTCACGGATAATCAACTTTATGATTAAAAAGTTTCCGGACATAACGATGAGCATGATGCTGGGACTGATGGCTGGATCTATCAGACGATTGTGGCCCTGGCAAGAGGTGTTTCAGAACCAATCTCTTCAAAACGAAACGTTTCTCCCTGCTGTTTTAATAATAAGCGGATGCGTAATAGTTTTTGCAATTGAATTTTTTGCAAAATACAGTGAAAACAAACAGGACAACAGCATAAAATCACATGATATTGAACAGAAACATCCACAGCCTGTTGCGGAATAAAGCTACAATAATCAAGTCCCGACTTTGTCAGCAAAGTCGGGACTTGTACACCTGATTCAACAATATGTTTTTAAGGTTTGCGCGCTTAGCAAACCCATTCAGCTACACCGGGGTTTATTATTTGACATTAAAACTACCCGAACAGATTTGACATCCGGTTAACCTCTTTTATCATCTGAGCCGCATAACCCCATTCATTGTCATACCAGCTCATGATCTTAACCAGATTTCCTCCAACAACTTTAGTCATGGTAAGATCAACTATTGAAGCCCGTGAATCCTGGATAATATCAGACGAAACAATCTCCTCTTCAGATACCCCAAGGATATCCCTGTATCTGTCACTCTGGCACTCTTCTTTGAACATTCCGTTTATCTCATCAACACCTGTCATTTTTTTTGTCAAAAAAACCATATCTGATATTGAACCAACAGGAATTGGAACCCGAATAGCAACTCCATCAAAAAGCCCCTCAAGCTCTGTTACAACTTTTGTCGTAGCTGTTGCAGCTCCTGTTGTTGATGGAACGAGGTTAACTGCTGCAGCTCTCCCGCGTCTCAGTTTTTTTGCAGGACTGTCCACTATACTCTGTGTAGACGTGTACGCATGTACAGTTGTCATAACAGCTTTTTCGACACCTGCTCTGCGATTCAATATTTCAACAACCGGAGCGATACAGTTTGTTGTACAACTGGTGGTTGAAAACATCGTATCTCCCTTTTCAGCATGATTTACACCTGGTACAATGTATCTCATCGCCCCGTCCTTTGGCGGTGCAGAAAGTATGGCATACCTGGAACCAGCTTTTAGATGTTTTTCAAGCCCTTCTTTACTGGTAAAGTGACCTGTACATTCAAGCGCAATGTCGATATTCATGTCTTTCCACGGAAGTTCTGATGGGTCCTTACTGTTAAACATCCGGATTTCCCGATCCCCTACTTTCAACATGTCTCCATGTGACATTACCTCTTTTTGGTATCTTCCGTAAACAGTATCAAATTTGAGAAGATAGGCAAGATTCTCTGCTGCCAGAAGATCGTTTATTGCAGCGATTTCAATATCCGGTGAATCCATGGCTATCTTGAGAACAGCCCTTCCAATTCTTCCTAAACCGTTAATTGCAATTCGAACCATAATGACCCTTTCTTTTAAAGTTATAGAAACTGCTGTTTCGAAAAGACCATAATTGAGCTGCAATTTTTATTCCATCATTTGGTCCGCATTGCCGGTCATTTAAAAGAGGATTATATATACTTCCATTTCGCAAACGACTCCGGCGGATAGCCTCCATTTACTTTCTTTATCGTACATACCCGCTCTGTAAATTGTAACAAAAATTCACAGATCGGATAACATCTGAATGGAAACGATTTGTTCAGAAAAATGGACTTTGTATGAGCAGAACACTCCAGAGGAAAAGGTTTTGGATGTGAAGCTAATAACTATCTCGTCTTTTTCGGTATCGGTATCGTTGCCGTAATCGCTATAGAAATTATAACGAGAATTTCA
>DATGNN010000023.1:0-3994 GCA_035306725.1 Chitinispirillaceae bacterium
ATGGGCAACTTGCGGTCTCAGGGACTCAGATGGAAGCATGGCAGATATCGGGGCAATTTCATCTGTAGGTGTACTCAAAAGTATCACAAGGATAACACCGTTGGCTCCTGTAAAGTTTGATAAAAATCGGGCCATTGTTAACTTTAACCTCGTAAATGACAGTTCATTTAAAAACCCGGAAATGAAATATTTTTCAGTTGTAAAAAACCTGGTATTTCAGATTAACGCTTTCGGTAATAATATCGACCCGATTAAAAAATCTGACATTATCGAACTACCCGATACTTTTTCTATAAAACCTGGAAATAATACACTTATTGTAGATGTTACAGATCCGGGAGAAAATGCGTTTTTTGAGATGACAATTGAGGGGACAGGTTCTGATGGCAAAAAAGTGCTGTCTTCAGTTGGTTTTATTCCGTATAGAAAAATGATAGAAAAAGTTGAAATAACTGTTCTGGACAAAAACGGGGAAGAAAAGCTCGATACAGTTAAAGCAGGTGACACTGCACAGATCAAAATTGAAGCACCTGAATCTATGACTGCAGAAAAGGAAAACAGTATAACTCCTGTTAAAATAGTTCTCAGTTATGGAACAATAACAGATCTGCAAAATAAAGATATCGAAATCGAATATATAGATGAAACAGTCACAATCCCTGTGATTTTTAATGAACTAGCAGAAAACGGAAATGTATTTGTAATCGTATCGGGTGTGATTAAATATTCTGAATTGGTTTTTGCAGTATCAGATCCTCTGACTGTTAAGGATGAAAAATCTTCTATAAATAATAAGAAGCCGAAAATAAACAGCATGGGAGACGATAAAAAGGACTCTTATACTGTATTTAGTATTAATGGACGACTTGTTTACTCCGGTAAGGAGATGTCGTTTGGGCAACTGAACAGCAGAATGAAAATGCTGGGCAGAGGAGTTTTTCTTGTAAAAAGACATTCTCCAGACGGTATGCTTAAAAGTACACGTAAAGTAGTAAGGTATTGATCTGTCTGTCGGAAGCTATCTTCATCTTATCACCTTTTGAGTATCGTTATATGTTTGTGACTATATTAGTTTTATCATCTATAAATTACTGCCTACGCCTTAAAAGGTTCTTTTTTTTGTAAGTATATTGTATCATTTAGGAGTAATTTATGTTAAAGGTGGTCATCCATCCATTACCTGAATCAGACCAGTATTTGGTTTATACATGAGCTGAAGCGAACAGTATTATTCGGAAAAGTGTCTGAAAGTGTAGTGGGGGGTAATGGTAATTATTCTGCAAGCGAAAAGCTTCACACGAAAAAAATTAATTGTAAATCGCAGCTGAAGTTAAATCTTACAAGGAAGATATATGCTTAGAAAATTCGAAATCGAAGGTATTTATGTAATCCATGCAAAAAAAGGTTATGAATATCACGAACAACGGCTTCGTACAATTTTGGATTCGTTTAACCTCGAATGTGAATTTGTTACTGAAGGTGATCCAAGCCTTTTTTCAAAAATTGACCTGGAGCGTTACTTTACTCCTGAAGTCCTGTCCAGGTATTCTCCAGGAACAATATCATGTACTCTCAATCATATTATAAGTTATGAAAAAATAGTGGCTAATAAGAATAAATATGCCATCATTTTTGAGAATGACCCCTTTTTTATTGGTGATTTTTTACAGAAAATAATACCGATTACAAAAAAAGCAGATCTCCTTGAACCCGGGTTTATCGTTTCATTGGAAAATACGACCCTTCAGTTTCCTTCATTCTGGCAAACCTGTAAAAACAAATATCTCTACCCTGCATCATGCGGTAGATGCGCTGGAGCATATCTGATTGATTTTGCAGATGGTCAGGTATTAGCCATGCCAGGATAATGACTGGTATCAGCATATCAAAAACCATTATGAGAAAGACTGTCGCGATAATAAACTGTGGTTTTCCTTTTTCCAGTTCATTTATATTAATCCTCTAATTGAAAATTTGGTAACATAGCCAAACAACCAATGAATATCAACTTTCGAAGCTGTAAAAATTCAATGGGTTATGATGTTTCAGGTAAAATCGAACAGGAATTTATTGCTGGCATCCTGATGAAATTTGAATCGGTACTGGAAGAATATTAACAAGATTTGGGATTGGATCAGTCTGCCCCCAACCACCACTGGGTTGCATCAGCAACCCATCTGATATCTTTGTAACTTCTGTACCGGCGATTGTTAATAAAAAAGGTTGGAGTTACTGTAACGCCGTTTTTTATTGCTTCTTTGCGTGATAATTGTGTATAACGATATATTTGCGGGCTTTCAATTTTTTCCTTGAATTCTTCAAGTGGTATTTTCAGACTGTCTGCAATTTGGTAAATAATATAGATTGATAATCTTTGTCTTATCGGGGCTGTGGCTATTAAAAATTCTGCCTGTTTTCCGAAATGAGCAGATGCAGCAAGTGATCTGTCAAGAATATTCGTATTATATGGCTTTATACCAAGCTTTGCTTTACCAACTAAATTGCCGATTGTAACACTGTCGTACATCTCTTTATACAGTCGCTTACACATCGGACATGACATTGATATGTACATTATTATTTGTACTGGTGATGAATCTGTTCCGGCAAAGTAAACACCCGAAGTATCGATGTTGTATTGAACAGTATCAAATTGCATTGCATATCTTGTTTTAAGGTCTGAAATAACATTTTTGCAAGGTTTATTGAGTTCAATGAGCCATGTTCTGAATTGCTCAAACCGCATTTTTATGAGGTCGCCTGAATCAGGGTCGCTCCATTCGTTTGTAAGGAACCCCTTCCCGCAGGTATCAACAGAGCTTTGTTCTGTTGATAAAACAGGAATAAACAGTACAAAAAAACAGGCGCTGGCATATACAAACTGTTTCATGGCTATTCGGCTATTCGGGTCGGACCTCAGTAACTTATTGTTATTCAAAATGTTAGTACTTCAAAACCTATCTTTTTTAGGCTTAACTAGCTGTTTTTGAGCTATAAAAGATGGTTTTAAGAATTATATACAAATATTCATTCCGCTTAAAATTAAAATACAAGAAAAGCTCTAAACAGGCAAAGGTTATTCGGGTAAGGTTATTCGGGTCGGACCTCAGTAACTTATTGTTATTCAAAATATTAGTACTTCAAAACCCACCTTTTTTAGGCTTAAACAGCTGTTTTTGAGCTACAAAAGATGGTTTTAAGAATTACAGAAAAAGATCGTTCCACAACATACCAGAAAAGCTTCAAAATGGCAAAAAAAATTGCAGTAAATGGTGAGAGGCTGATTTAATATGAAAAGGAAATGCCTGTTTTGAAAATAATGTAAAGAAAGCAGTTAATGAAGAAAATGGTTGTTTATGTGTACTATTCGTTCCTTATTCAATAGATTTTGATACAAAAAATTGGTTTCTAAGCTATGAAAACATGGCTTTAGGAGGCTTTTTGTTTGAAAAATCAATCAGTTAGCGTGGTCCGACCCCAACCACCAACCACAATACTGCCCACCCCATTTGAATGACCATCATAAGAATAAAGGTCTGGCCAGCCAAAGAGCAGATGTCCGTTCTCATTAACAAATGTTCCCAAAGTCAATCTGTTTTCGATACTGGTCATCTGATATTTGCCGAACGATATACCATCAACAGAAAACCTCCACGTGTAGGTTCCCATATGGGGCCAAAGGCCATTTGCCCATCCCGCAGTTGCACTTCCTGCATAGAGCACATTGAGACAGATAACTCTGTTACGGCGGTCTGTTGAGAGTTGGGAAAAATCGAACCCCTCATCTCTTAAACGGGTCAGTGCATCAGTTATAAGATCGGATACAGGTCCGTACCCGGGTCCCTGGTCGTAGTAGGATTTTGGATAAGTAACTCGAATGTAAGAGGTTACGATGTTGTTATATCGTACCAGACCATTAGAAACTTCATAAAAATAATCATAGATTGAACCATTGTTACCGTTGCTGTTGTATCCTTCCTGATTGCAGTAGTTA
>DATGNN010000024.1:0-3790 GCA_035306725.1 Chitinispirillaceae bacterium
ATTCCACAGGAACAATCTCGTTGCGTGCATTATTTAATGGAAAGCGAGAAATGCAAGGCACAAGCAATTTAACAATTGAGCGAATTGCCTATCTGATCTGTCGGGGTGGGTGGCCTGCTTCTGTTCAACAGGAAGAGCAAACAGCCTTGCACATGGCAACCAATTATGTAGAGTCTGTCATCAACATGGATATTCAGCGGGTCGATAATGTTGAAAAGAATCCCGATCGGGTACGTATGCTTTTGCGCTCTTTGGCACGCAATACATCCACCACAGCAACCATACAAACCATCAAAAAAGATATTGAAGCAAACGATTTTGAAATTTCTGACAAAACCATCACTTCCTATATCAATGCCCTGCGTAGAATTTTTGTCATTGAAGATCTGCCCGCGTGGCAACCATCACTGCGTTCCAGGACTGCAATCCGCACTTCTCATAAGCGGCATTTTGTAGATCCCTCCATTGCCACGGCAGTGTTGAGGGCAAACCCCGAGACGGTTCTTTCCGATTTTGCGTTGTTTGGTTTTTTATTTGAATCCCTTTGTACACGTGATATGCGTGTGTATGCACAGGTCAACGATGGTGATCTGTTTCACTATCGGGATAAAAGTGAGCTGGAGGTCGATTTAATTGTCCGATTGCGTGATGGCAGGTGGGGTGCAGTTGAAGTGAAATTGGGGAACAAGCAAATTGAGGAGGCTGTTGCGAATCTTCTTCGTTTTCAGGAAAAGATCAATACTGACAGAATGAATAAAGCCTCATTTCTTATGGTTCTGACAGGTGGTCAGTTTGCTTATCAACGTCCCGAAGGAGTCTGGATTGTCCCCATCGGCTGCCTGAGGGAGTGATTGTAACCATGCAGGAGCCGGGTGAAAGCAGTTTTAACCAAAAAAAATTCTTTTATTTGCACAGCTTCTCCATTATTTATGTATATTTGCATTTATAATGCAAATATGTATAAAATGATTCCTCGTCAAATCAGATCCGTTTTAGAAAAACGATTGAAGAAATTTCCAATTCTTACTTTAACCGGACCCCGGCAATCCGGGAAAAGTACATTGTTGAAAAATTGTTTTCCGGATTATCAATTTTATAACCTGGAACGGGCGGACTATCGTCAGTTGATTATGTCAGATCCGATAGGTTTTCTACATAACCAGGGTGAAAAGATCATCTTCGACGAAGCTCAACAGATACCAGAGCTGTTTAGCTATCTGCAAGTTGTTTCTGATGAAAGAGGCACTGCCGGGCAATATATTTTATCGGGTTCGCAAAGTTTTCTGATGAACGAACGAATTTCACAATCGCTTGCCGGACGCACCAGTGTTTGTCATCTTTTCCCGTTCGACATTTCCGAAATCGATATTGGAGACAATCTGTTTGAATCGATATTTAAGGGATTTTATCCCAGAATTTATGATTTTGATATTCACCCCGATGAGTTCTACCCTTCCTATATCCAAACCTACATTGAACGAGATGTGAGGAGTATCAGGTCAATTGAGAATCTGACTAGTTTTGCACGATTTCTGGGGCTATGTGCAGGAAGAATAGGACAGGTGCTCAACCTATCATCTCTTGCAAATGATACGGGTATTTCAGTCAATACGGCAAAATCATGGTTATCGCTTCTCGAGGCAAGTTTTGTACTATATCAGTTGCAACCCTATTATAAAAACTTCAACAAACGACTGATCAAATCACCCAAGATTTATTTTTACGATACCGGTTTAGCATGCTCGTTACTCAATATTAAAACGGGTCCAATGCTCCGGAACCATTATCTGTACGGAGCATTATTTGAAAATTTTGTGATCAGCGAGATCATAAAAATGCAGCATCATGCCGGACAAAAACCCTCCGTTTATTACTGGCGGGATCACAACGGTATAGAAATAGACTGTATCGTGGAAGACGTTGCCGGTCAAATAAATGCGCTGGAGATCAAAGGCGGAGCAACCATCAACAGTGATTATTTCAAGAATCTGAATCGGTTTCCGGCCCATAGTGAAACGGTGTTGAAAAAGGTGATATATACCGGCATGGACACTCTTTCGATGAAAGATACAAAGATTGTCAGTGTCAATTCATTAGTAGAAACGATAAAGCAAATTGTCTCTCCAACGCTTTCCGGTAACGGATGAAAAATTCATGTAGGTGACTATTTGCAGTTCTTCATCTGGATGACGGAAGGTATGCACTCATCGAATGTAAACTCGGTAGCCGTCGAACCGCGTGATGCCGCCGCCGGTAGCAGGGGTGGAATGTTACTTTCTCTCCCGTAATCGGGAGATCTATCGTGCCGTTGCACGTGAGTATGGCACCACGGCGATGCATGTATACCGGCTTGCGCATGGCAGGCGCGGCAGAACCAATTTTATGTAGTGGCGGTGCCCGCACCGGAAAAACTGAAAAGCCATCCTGATCTGCAACCTCTTTGGAAAGCCTGTGAGATTTTGGGGGAAGTTATTTCCGGAGGTAATATCATCGTGTGTGAATCCACTTTTTGCCCCGGTGTCACTGAGGAGGCATGCATTCCCCTGTTAGAAAAAATGAGCGGCCTTACCTGCCATATCGACTTCTTTGCCGGATCCAGTCCTCGGAGGAGCAATACCGTCGATAAAGTGCATACCGCTGGGAAAATCAGGGGAGACTCTTTCCGCAGTACACCCGAGATCGGGAAGATTGTAGATGAGATCTATTCTGCGGTATTTGCATGGTAGCGTTATAACGAAGAAATTTTCTTAATGATCAGTTTAAACTTTTCTGTAATAAAATAACCACCTGTTTGCGGAGCTGTTCCTTTAAATTCAATAAAACCAACTTCTCTCAATTGATCCAGATATCTTTTGATGGTACTTTCGTTGCCGATATTTGTTGATTTTAGATAATCTGGTTTGCGCCTCCCTTCATCATTGATGATGGCCTTTAAAAGAATAGAAAGTTCATATTTTGTTTCTGGAGTAGCTTCGTTAAAAGACCCGTTAATTGCGTCATCGATTGCTGGGTCAATTGCTGGGTCAATTGCTAATTTACTTCTAACCATGACAGGAATAATAGTTCTAAAAATATCTCCTTCTTCAAATATTGGTACAAAACCATGGGTGTAAAGACGTGTATAGTGTTCACTATTTCTGAAACCAGAGCCAAGTTCCTCTGCTCGTCCAATTTCTCTGAAGAAAGCCGCAATTACCGGGTTTTTTGGAAAGGGACTATAGGTGTCAAGTCTAAATCTTCCGCTACCATGTGGTCTGTTCCAATTACTAATTTCAACTTCTGATTTAGAGATAATTAAACGTGCAGGATATTCGTTGATATATTCTCTATGGATAAGTGTATTGGCGATAATCCGGCTTGTTGTTATTTGCCAATATCCGACTTCTTTGGATAAGATCAACTCGTAGGTCTTCCAAGGTAATCACTTTATAAATTGTATTTTCACTAAAACTACCTTGTTTTCTCAGATGTAATTGTCGCACCAAATCAGGATTATTGCTAATGTCAAAATCTCCGTCTTCATTACGATCAAATACTTTACCAAGATAGCGGTGTACCTGCGAACTTTCCGGTATGTAAGCATACAAGATTTTTTTATCATCGATTACCACATCATGGATATTCAAGTAATACTTTGGATTGAGTTGTGCGATATTATTTACGGAGGAAACGAATGAAGATTTCATTCCTGATATAAATTCCTCGAGAACCCCTTCAATCTTACCATCATTGGTAATACCTAAGAAAAGATGACCACCCTCACGATTAAGCATGGCACAAACACTTTCAA
>DATGNN010000025.1:0-2657 GCA_035306725.1 Chitinispirillaceae bacterium
CGAACCACCGAAGCTCTATAGCAACAGATTTACAGTCTGCCCCCTTTGGCCGCTCGGGAACTCTCCCATATTCATTTTTGATACTGCGTTCAAAACGAACAATTAATATAATACAAGAGGAATTATGCTTTGTCAACATCAAAATTCAGGTAAGAACTGAAAAGTTGCTATAAGCAGAATGACTGCTATGCTCTCTTATCAGTTTCATAAAAATATGGAAACCTACCTTTAGAAAATGGTGTTCTATACCAGAATATATAAAACAGAGGTCGAATTTTTAGTTTTTGGACAACTCAAATAGACATACACACCGGTATGCCAAAAAAATTATTAATCCAGGAATAGGATCAGACCGGTATCTAACAATTCATACGCACTTTAAATTTTTGTCTTACCCCAAGAATATCCAGTAATTCAGAAATCTCAAAAAACGCATAGTATTTATCTTCACTAACAATAAGTATTTTATTGCCTTCCTTTAGGGACTCCTGCCTGCGCCAAGTACGCAAGCAGTCTCCGTCAGATTGTTTCGGAGCTTGTTTTTTACGCCACCCTAAAAATGCATAAAAAAGGGTATGGGCAAAGACGCACAGCATCATGTGGATGTATGCTGCATTTTCAGTATTTTCACCTTTTCTTTTTGGAAGGCGCTTTAGAAAAGCGGCTTGTTTCAGTTCCCTAAAGCCACAGTTCTCAATATAGGATCTCAGCCGATACCCTTTTGCTATACCTGCTGCATCTTCTTCGGCAGGCAAACTGGTTAGTAGAACTTTCTGTTTATCAAAGGCAATCTTCTGCCCACGCCATGTAGTCACAACCACAGCATTTATTGTACTTCCATTTGTTCTACGATTGTTTTTGGTTCCTTGGTGGTTGTATTCAAAATATGAAGTTAACCCATCTACACCATATCCGCAGCAAGTACCTTTTCCATACTTCCATTCTGCTTTTGTTTTTTCTTCATACTCTTTCCGCAAAGCAATTGCATCATCTCGTATGGTCATCCCTGCTTTTGCAGGGATAATAAAGTCAATTTTCAGCTTGTGTTTTAATTCCCATAGCTGTTTGCCGTTTAAGAATCCTCTATCTGCAATAACCATCCGAATCCTGCCTTTACCACAATTATGAATTCCCTGCTTAATCATGGGCAAAAAATAGTTGTGATCACTTTCATTTGCAGGTACAATATTCATGGCGACAATTATTCGTGATTTAACTTCGTAAAGGACGAATAATTTAAAGCCATGGATATATTCGTATTCGGGAAGGTCATTGGCTTGGCCTTCCTTCTTTCTTTTTGTCTTTCCACATCCGGGAAAGCCCGGTTTCGTTACTATGATTGAAGAATCCAATGCATATGTGCCACTTCGCAGCAGGCTTCGAAGTTGTCGAATACTGCAGTTAAAAGCATTCATAACACTGTCCTTACAGTGTTTTTCAATATTGTCTAATATTGTAAATGGGTCCATAACACAAGGTGGTTTTTTTTATAGCCCTTCTCATGTTGATTGGCATCTCCTCTTTTACAAAGACCATTGAGCAAGTTATCAACATTAAATCCAACCAGATTCATCGCTCCCATATCTCCCAGCAGCCTTTCGCTTCCACGTATCGTCGGAATACCAATGATAATTTTCAATATGTATAGAATTGTAAATAAATGTGGAGCCAACATTTTTCGTATCTGTTTGGCCGTTATTTTTTTGAGTTCCTTCATAACCCCTGTGTTCTCAAGAAACTTCATAAAGGGCCCAATAAACGGCCAATTAGTATTGATAGCAATGTCAATTTTTTTGTTCTTCAGTGCCTTCTTCACTTTGTTTGCGTTTTCTACCACGTTTTTCTCCCACCTTTTTAATAAATTCTTTTTCATCCACTTCATTCAGAGACTGAATCCGGGCAACAAGACCATTGATTTGTTCATCTAACGCCTTGATTTGAGCCCAATTCTCCTTAAATATTTTGTAGTTCTCAGAAAACTGACGAGCATCTTCAACCTTATCTGCTACACAAGATGTAGAGATCAACTTTTTACCTTTCCGGTTTTGATAGATCCAGGGAAAAGGCCCATGCAGTTCACCTGAAGCACACTTACAGTTGGGATTACCGCATCGGGTCATTCTTTCATAAAAAGATGCTGTTAGCAGCTTTCCCGATCCCATAACACTTTCAAGCAATTTCCATCTTTTTTGATTCAGTCGATAAATTTTTTGCCGGATTTGAGATAATTCTTCCATGTCCTCACTCCTCGTACGTTTTTTACATATACTATCACGTAATATTTTACCATAAAAGTTAGCAGAAAGCAATACTTTTTCAAATATTTTTTCCGCTAATTCGCTGTTAATCTATATTACAGGGTTTTAAGATTCGTTTTTCTTATAGCAACTTCTCAGTGTTATATTTTTGCTGATGTAGACTTCTGTGAAAAATATCAGAACCTGAAGCGTGTTGTTGGTATGTGCTTTATCGCACAAGTAAACGAAACACCCGAAGCAGGACCCGCGGGAATAATACCGGAAAAACAGCGGGTGATTCGAGTGTTTTCGGTTACGCTGGGTGACATGCTCCAGTGCCCTGCTTTTAACAGGCAACTTGAGAGCGGGTCATTGAGCGGCCCGGAATATGGAGACCTCTCAGCAGAAATAAAAAGGACC
>DATGNN010000026.1:0-2716 GCA_035306725.1 Chitinispirillaceae bacterium
ATAATGCAGGTCGTTTGAAGAGAATATACTTGTTTTATATTAAAAATTGGAACAGCCCTGAAGATGGTTTTGTTTTAACAAATTTTACCGAATATGAATACGACAAACTGGGACGAAAGATAAAGAAAACGACAAAAGTAATGCCGGACAAGAAAAATGAATAAGGGCAACGCATGTTGTGTATCGATTTCGAAGGCAACACTGCCCGCATTCTGACGTACCTGACCGTAAGTCGTAGCAGTGGCTAATAAAGGGCGCATGCCTTACCAGATTATCATAAATTTTAAATTCTTATGAAATTCTGACGTAATGCAGTCATAAAAACTCCTGTGAAAAACAGTTAAAAAATTTATCACAGAAGTAAAAATGATTAACTGCAAATTACACTTAAATTCGGCTGTAAAATATTGAAAGATTATCATGTTCGCCGAGCGCACACGCCCCCCGCGGTAGTGTGTTGCAGTTCTGTAACTTCCGTTTGGGGGCGTGTGGAATCCTGTGAATAGCTCCATTTACAGGAAAATCGGGAAAAAAATCAGTTAGTGATTAATCATGGTTTTAATCATCCGTATCAGGTACAATCAGCGGTTCAGACATTTTTCTTATTGAGATTTGTGATATATTCTTTATTCACTATCCACTGCACACTACACACCGATCTCTTAATTCACCATGACCCGGATTGCCGGGTTCACCAGAAGTGTATTGGTACAATTAGAGGCTATAATGATCAAATCCCGATTTCACATCGGGTCACGCACGAGATCTGGTTGCAATCAGGATTACCTTTTGATAGTCATTATCCTAAAGTTCAAAGCTTATTGCCTAAGGTAAAACTTTATTTTTTCAGTTAGACAAAGACTCGGACTGTCGGTTCACCGGAAGTTTCATGTTAGGCTGCGCCTTCACAAGCCGACTTATGCGCTCGGCGTAACATAATATTCATAATCTGATCTAACAGGCAGAAACCGCTCGACGCTTTCTGCTTTATATTCTTGCAATATTCTCCCCTTTTCCCAACCAATTTAAAAATTAATGGGTTTGGTTATTGAATATTAACTATTTTCTATGCCCAAAGGAGAAAAATATGTCTATTACTTCAAAGCAGAAACAGTATCTTAAAGGTTTGGGTCACGGTATCAAACCGGTTATTCAGGTCGGGAAAGAGGGTATTTCGGAAAAAGTACTTTCATCCATATCAAAAGCTCTTGATGATCACGAATTGATTAAAGTTACAATTCTTGAAAACTCCGATCTTGATCGCAAAGAAGCATCTCAAATAATTAGTGAAAATACGAATTCTGAACTTGTACAGGTATTGGGAAGAAAATTTCTGCTCTACAAAAAAAATAAAGAAAACCCAAAGATCACGCTTCCGTCTTAACCTCAGGCACACCCCTGTAAGCGTCTGGTTTTATTTGAGATATACGATAAATTATGATTTAAATGTCAATTTTTTATGAGGGACGGACTATTTTTTTAAGCTTGGAAAAAAGGTAAAAAGATAGTCCGTCCCCAAATTCAAAAATTCAAAACCAGTATTGCGCTCCCAAAAAAATTTAAGCAACAGTGATTTGAAAATATGGAATTAATTACTATCTTATTACATAATTATGCAGTAAGCGGTTTTTTCACCGTTTAACGTCATATTATAACAAACAGATATTTAAACATACCCAAAAGGATATTTCGCATGAAAAACTTTTTGATTCCTGCACTATGTTTAAGTTTAATCGCTTTAAACGGATGCAGTCTTTTTGAAGACCTCATTGCTACCAGCACACCTACCAAAACAAAAATGGAAGGTGTCTGGGAAGTAACTGCAGCTTATGATGACCAGGGGAACTGGATTCTGGATAAGATCAATTTTCCCCTGACACTTTTTTCTTTATCGAGCGATAACTCGGTCGCATCAACAGCCGGGCCAATGACAATGTATCTTGTTTATGGGGGCAGTAAATACACTACCATTGCATCAAAAATAGATCAGGTTTTTAATTATGCAGGCGCAGATATTACCGGAGGCGAATGGTTTATTGATGGCGGCAACGTAGACAGATTTACACTAGAAATGAAACTTGAAGGACTTCCAGGCCAGAAAACCCTTACCGAATTACTTGGCATGCTGGGTATTGGAAACGATTATCTGGATGTAACCGTGTACCATAAATTCAGAGATGTAAAGGTAACATTTGAAAACAACGCCGATTCAGTAATGACATGGGAGTTTGACTTTGAAACCACAGCAGTTTATAACACAAAAGATAAATATGGAGATATGAAATTATGGAATGGTTGGGATACAGATAACTTTTCACGATGCAGATTCATACTCAAAAAGCGTGTAAAAGATATTAAAGACATTATCAGGGATGCCGGTAACAGTTAAATCCGATTCGGGGGATGACGGATTATTTTTTTAAATTTTAAAAAAACAGTCCGTCCCAAATTCGAAAACCGTTTTAATCCTGAATAAATCATTCCCACTGCACATAATCGTCGTGGAATTTCACTCAATTTGATTTACCAGCCTATTTTCAGTTTTACAGTTTCCAACAATTCTTTCTACTCAATGCTACTATGCAGTTTCCTGCAATCAAAAAATTCATTCAGCAGGAATAATCTGTTTAAACGGTTATATGATGATTTTTAAAACCAAAAAAAATCCTCATTATACAACTCCGTATTTTAATCATATGAACCATTCATTTTTTTT
>DATGNN010000027.1:0-8932 GCA_035306725.1 Chitinispirillaceae bacterium
TTGGAAGTTACAGGTGAACTGGATTCAAAAAGCGCTGAATTGATAAAGAAACTGATTAAAACAACAGATTTTAAAAGGCCAGGTATTACACTTGAAGCTTCATCGATTCCCGATGGATTATTTTGTGTATATGCGAACAAAAAGCCTTCAAAGCCGCAAAGACTTTTCCAGCTGCCGCCGTCACCGGATCACCTTTATAAAAGGTACGGAGATGTAATGAGTTCAACAGGTGGAGAGCTTGGTGATGTTTACCATAATGATGCATGGGGCACAAAGGAAATGATTGAGTCTCTTGTTGAGTTGTCAAAAGATTGGAAAGAAAATGGAGATATTCTTGAGATTGGAGACATTTCCGCATGGAATTGTGTGAATATAGGGCATTCTTCTCACAGAGACGGTCACAGCGTTGATATCCGTTCAAGCAAAGTAGGAGCGATGGTAAAACATGACTCGCCTAATCATCTTTATGATAAAGAAAAAACAGTTGAGTTCGCCAAGAAAGCAATTGATAAAGGATTTAAATATGTGATTACATTATGTCCGCATGTTACAGGGGTATGTAATAAAAATGATGAGAATGTTTTGTTTTTAAATCAAGTCGAGAGTCACCATATTCATTTGCATATGGATTATTGGATCAGTGGTTCAAGGGTTGAAGAGGACCATTTTGAAAAATCTTTTTGTAAAAAATGTCACCAGAAAGATATTTGCGATTCCGAGTATAAATATGATGAAACAAAAGACAATATATGATAATGAACTGTTGAAAATTGACAACGTTTTCTTTTCTATAATATTTAAAAGGTGAGGTATTTTGCATAATGGTTAATAAACAAGTGATATTTTTTATTCTCTTCGCAATGCTTTTTTGTTTTTCAGAAAATGAAAATAATTGTGAACTGGATGTTTCCCGTTACTTAAAGGAAAATTTCAACTACGATGTTACTGAGTTAACTGAAATAATTTTTATAAATCGAGAAGACTATGAAAAGAGAAAAAAACAAACATCCTTATTAAATGAAGAAGAGACTGATTCGCTTATTAAAATACGTTGGTCAACAAAAGTTGATTGTTTTATAGATTCTGTTTACACTCTTGATGAAAACGGAAAATTTCATGGTTGTGTTATCGACTTCTGGGGTGATTCTCTGGGAGGTTATACAATGGGATTTTACAATCATGGTAAAATAGACTCTGTTTGGGTTAAAAAAGGTCCAGGCAAATTTGTAGAATATCGAAGATACAGCAATTGTAGACCGCATGGTGTTTGGGAAAAAATTAGAGATGATGGTTCAAAAGGATATTTTAAAAAGTTTCACCATGGTATTGTTGTTGACACTGCCTATCAATGGTGGCCAAATGGCAACATTTTGGAAATGGAAGTATTTAGTAATGGTGAAACAGTGTATCATAAGTGCTTTTCTGAAGACGGTAAAGACGAAATCCCTTGTCCTTAAATGGTAATAAACAATCCGGGTTACAGGTTTCGAATTGAGTGAATGGAAATTCAAATTACCGTTTTCTTTCCCCAAAAACTAAACGCACCATGGATACCATACACCCAATCATTAAATAGATACGAATAGTTTTTTGTTCTGTTTCGAATTTAGTGCTAATATTTCGAATTTTTATTTTTTACTGCGGGGGTCGTATCCGCCCGGCGAACATGACAAACTTTTACGATAAAAAATATTTACTACTAACGGCCAAATGGAAACATATTAGTAGTTTAGCACTACTATCATAACACCGGTAATAATAAAACCGGTTTAAGAACAGCCAACAACCCCCGATTATAGCCTTTAAATTACTCACAAGATAGACTTTGCCAACTCCCAGCACTTATTTTATAATATGATGGTAATATTAAATTTAACATGCCTCCCGAAATTCCGGGAGTGAGAAAAACAATGCGAATTTCATTTTTACCCAAAAAGAATAACTTTCAGGAACTAACATTTAAACAGGTATTTTTTTTCGCAAGTCTGTTTTTCGTTATTACCACACTTTTCATAATTAGTGCCAAATACTACCAAAACACTGTTTTCTTTATAGTTCTGCTTTTTCTGTCTGGTCTCTGGAGCATGGGCTTTGCCCTCTGGTTAAGCAGATATACCGCAGATTTTGTATTAAAAATTAAAAAAAGCAAGCTTATCGCCCGACGCTTTCAGAATATTTCAAAATATTTTGAAAGCATAATGCAGGATTCAACTGATATAATATTTTCTGTAGACATTGATGGTTATATTCTAAAATTCAACAAAGGCGCTCAAATCCATTTTGGCTACACCCAGGAAGAAATAGTCGGAAAACCACTGGGTCATCTTTTTGTAAATAAATCAGATGAACATAAAATTCTCAGTACTGTATTACTGAGTGGGAAATCGGTAAATGAAGAGATTCCGATGAAAACCAAAAAGGGTAATATCATCCTTTTGAATCTTAGCATGTCAGAGATGAAAAGTGATAACAGCCAGATTATCGGACTCGTTGTTACAGCTAAAGACATTACCGAAAACAAGAAACTCGAAATGGAACTTGTGAAAAAAAATGAGCTCCTGAGCAAACTGGCAATCACCGACAGCCTTACAGATCTGTACAATTCTCGCCACTTTCATGACCAGATCAAACGGGAACTGTCACGCCTGAAACGTAATCCGCAGCGGAAACTCTCTCTGGTCCTCATCGATATCGATCACTTCAAGGAACTTAACGACACTGAAGGACACCAGACCGGAGATCATGTGTTGCGATCTCTTGGTCAGGTAATCAAGGTGTGTATCAGAAAAGATGTTGATAACGGATTTCGCTATGGCGGTGATGAATTTATCCTGATTCTTCCTGATACAGACAAATTTCAGGCCCGTATAGCTGCCGAACGTATACAAAAACAGTTCAGTGCTTTTAAATTCGGTAATACAAGCCTGTCTATGGGTATTGCCGAAGCAAAACCGGGAGAAAGCGAACAACTGCTTATAAAACGGGCAGACCAGGCAATGTACGTTTCCAAAAAAGAAGGAAGGGCAAGAGTTACACTCGCATGATCGGCAAATACTACCAGCCAATACCCTGAGATATGCAAAACATGGCAACAGAACCACTCACCGCAACATTTAGGGATTCAATTCTCTGCGAATCAAAAGGAATTCTGAATCTGATATCGGCTTTCTCAAGTAAAGGCTCCGTTATCCCGCCACCTTCATTACCCAAAACCACAACCTGTTTTGATCCTGATGAAAAATCAATATGAGACTCTCCCCTGATATCTGCTGCAAATACTTTAAATCCACTAATTTTCAATTTTTCCAGACATTGTGCATACTTTTCAGTTCTACGAATCCATAAGCTTAAAACTGATCCGGCAGTCGCCTGAAGTACTTTGGATGAAAACGGATCTGCACACTGGCGAGACAAAATTACACCAGAAAAACCAAATGCCACTGCAGTCCTGATTAGTGTACCCACATTGCCAGGGTCCTGGATGTGCTCAAGAAACAAAATTTTTAAACCGATTCTGTCGGGCAGTTCAGGACAATATGAATTATGTGGAATTTTTACTACTGCAAGTATGCCCTGCGGTGTTTTCGAACTGCTGATAACTTTAAACTGACTTTCTGAAATTATCCTGACAGGAAATTTTGCTTCTTTGATTAATTCTGAAAAGATTTTTTCGGTTACAACCAATTCATCAATACTTCCGGGAGTGCATTTTATGACCTGCTGTACAGCTTTAAAACCTTCAAGTAAAAAAAATCCCTCCTCATTACGTTTCCTGAAATCAGATAACGATTTATACCATTTAAGAGCTCTCAGATAATTATCTCCTCTTTGAAAACAGCAATCCACTCTTGCAGAAGACAAAGCTGCTTCAGAAGTTTTGGATTATAAATCAACACAGTTTTATTATCCGGTACTTTTTCAGTGAATATCAGCTTCGATTCAACCAGTTGATCTATCTGGTTCATATCAAAAGAACAACCACTGTTTTGCAACTCAATGCCGGATTCTATTTGCGACAGGTCAACCTCTACCAGACGATCACCACTCCTTCGGCCTTTCTGTTCCCCTGTGTTTATAATTATTTTGGCAAGCCTGAAAACTTCATCCGGGAAATTTTCGCCTGTAAGTTTACTGCCGCACTGATGTGCCCTGAGGTAATTCATATATAACGATAAAACGCGATGATCTTTAATACATATATATTCTGATCCTGAACTGTTTTTACATATCAGGATCATCCCCTTTATTGTCAGGTGAAGAAAAACGTTTTCAGCCTCAACCCCTTCCATACCTGTTACAGCAAGCACCATCTCTTTTGCCCTGTCGAGGTCTATACCCCTGTGTCCACCTTCTGTATCCCATCCTTCACTCTTCTCAAGAAGAAGTAACACTCTGATAACACCGGATACACTTTTTTGCACCAGTTCATTGCTTGCCTTTTTTGTTTCCTCAGCGAGACGTTTTACAATAGATTGTACCAGTTTACCGAGCCAGGAGGGGATTCGATTATAAGTACGTTTTAAAAGTTCTTTATCAATAATTGTAACTACCGTATCTTCTATGACCTCTGCAGTTACATTATAAGGTTGATTATCCAGAAGAGTCAATTCACCAAGCACACTGCCTGCTCCAAGGACAGTAAGTTCAATGCTGTTGTTCCCCTCTTTTTTCAGGACACGTACTTTACCGGACCTGATAATAAACATTCTGGAGCCAGTTTCACCTTCAACAAACAGCATGGATTCACTGCTGTACATACGCTCGTAACGGCTTGTGTTCTTTACTGGTTCAGAATTATTCCCGGGAGTATTCATACTGTTTCCATCTCAAATCCGGACATCCACAATCTGATTTTTCTTATTCGGTCCAGAAGTTTTCTTTCGAAAACAATTACTGAACCATTTTCTCCTGATATAATGTCAATAAAGGATCTTATTTTTAAATCGATCAATCTTTCTTCTACTGTTTTTCTGTCTTTACCGCATTTGTCAAAAAACAGTTCCTTGTCTATACTGATTATCTGACCGGTTTCTCCGCAAACCTCTGCAGCTGCTGTGGCAATATCATCCAGCGTTTCAACCTCCTCTTGCGGTACAGAAATTTCCATAAATGTCCTGTTTTGTCTTTTCAATAAAAGATACTCGCTATACAAACTTAAAACCTGAATATCGGGAATTACAAGTGATGCTGGTAATTGTTCAGAGCCGCCAATGATTTTAATTAAACCCCGTTTTTCGAGTTCATCAATAATCCTTTTTGTTTCTTTTTTACGCAGTCTGCAGACAAAATAAGCCTCTTTTAGTACAAATTCATAATCCAGTGCGTTTTGGGAACCCGTTTCTTTCTTGTAAACAGAATATAACAGCTGAATAAGTGAAATAACACCTCTTTTTTTATCCCGAAGGGCTGATTTACCAGGCCGTTTTTTTACACTTTTCAATCGGTTTACTGATATTTTTATAATACTTTGAAACCAGACCGGAACTTTCTTCAGAATATTTTGAAACTGATCCCTGTTAATAACCAGAACTTTTGATGGCATCAATGCTTTTGCAGATTCAGAAACATTAGAATGATCAAACAGAGACATCTCCCCTGTTATTCCATTTTTTTCAACGACAGTGACCATTTTTTCACCAACGAGTCTGTTTTCAATATATTTTTTTTGAAATATCCCGACCCTGCCTTCCAGAACAATAAAAAGTTCACTGTTTTGAGTATCCTCTTTAAAAAGCGTTTCTCCGGCATTGTAAGTGCGAATGCCCTGTTCAGGTTGTTTTTGGGATTTGAACTCATTTTGTGATGAAATTGCCATGTTTTCAAAAACTTCTGAAGTAAAAATGGAAATTCAAAATAAAAGGAGAAGATCATTCGTGAATGATTCCGGGAATTAATCACGAAAGCCCTCTCCTATAATAATATATCGCAAAACCTCTTTTGGAAAGGTTATTTCTTCTCTTTTATTCTCGTTTTCTTTCCTATGCGATCACGAAGATAATAAAGTTTTGCCCGCCTTACTTTACCTCTTTTAATAACTTTGATATCGGAAATAAGCGGTGAATGGGCAGGAAAAATCCTCTCAACATAAACCCCTCCGGATACTTTTCTCACCGTAAATGTAGCACCAATACCTGTGCCGTTAGTCTGGATAACAGTACCCTGAAACTGCTGAATTCTCTCTTTGTCACCTTCTCTTATTCTAAAAGAAACCGCAACAGTATCTCCTGGATTGTATTCAACTTTCAACTTTGAAAACTGCTTTTTTTCGATTGTTTTAATAATTTCCTGCACAGGTACCTCCTGGTCTAACTCTGGTTTATGTAGCATAACATTATTTTCATTTATAACTTTTTATCCATCTTTTTACAATAATTTTCCCAAAGATCAGGGCGTTTCTGTTTAGTCAGCCTTAAAGCCTGTTCCTTTTGCCATTGAAGAATTTTTGCATGATGTCCGCTCAAGAGTATTTCAGGCACACCCATTCCTTCAAAATTTCGGGGCCTGGTATACTGTGGATGACTCAGAAGGCCATTGTAAAAAGAATCCCCTTCCGCACTGTCTCTGTTTCCTAAAACTCCAGGTATCAATCTTGTTAAAGCATCTACCAGCACCATAGCCGGGATCTCTCCTCCAGAAAGGACATAATCACCTATTGAAATTTCACGATCAACGTATTTCTGAGTAATCCGTTGATCAATCCCTTTATACCGTCCACATAAAAGAATCAGTGATTTCTCGTTAAGTAAACTCTCAACTACCGATTGATTTAACAGCTCACCTTGCGGAGAGAGATATACAACAACCGGCTCCATCCCTTCTAACCGTTTTTTTGCATCACATATCGCTTTTGAAAGAGGTTGAGGTTTTATCAGCATTCCTGCATCCCCACCAAAAGGATAATCATCAACAGTCTTATGACGATCATCATCTGAATAATCTCTGATATTATGGATATCTATAGAGATCAGCCCTTTTTCTACAGCCCTGTTTATGATACTGTCAGAAAATGCGCCCTGAAACATTGATGGAAACAAAGTAAGTATATCAAAGAACATGGGTTTTAAACTTTACGGTTTACATTAATTCTTCAATAAATGATCTGCGAACAATAATTTTTCCCGACACTCTGTCTATTCTGACAACAGAATCTGCCCCAAGAGGAATCAGCAGAGTTGAATTATCAGCCCGCTTCACCTCTATCGCATCAATTGTAGGGTAGTTGTACACTTCCTGTACTATACCCGTACTGTTATTTTCATCAGAATCAGAAAAAACCGACATCCCCTTTAATTCAAAATGATAGTACTCATTGTCTGGAAGTTCGGGAAGTGTTTTTCGTTCAACAAAAAGGTAATACCCCCTCAACCTTTCTGCCTGCTCTCGGTTGTCAACGCCTTCAAAAGCACAAATAACCTTATCTGACTGTTTTTGAATCTTTGATAAAGTACAGTCAGATACAGCAGATTCACTCTTCCCGAGCAATATATTTACCGGAGGTTTGAGATAATTCAGGGTTATTCCGAATGTCTCAACAACACATTTTCCCGCCAGACCAATAACACGCCTTATTTTTCCAATGGCAATAAGCTCTCCTGAAAAAGAACCGGATGCCATTGAACAAATCAGCTTTTCTGTTTTTTGGGTTTTGGTTTACGTTTTCGCTCAGGTTTTCGTTCTATGTTGAGCTGCTCAGGAGTAAGCCCTTTTTCCAGCCCCTCCATTTTTTCGAAAAAACGATCCTGTTTTAGCAGATTTTTCACAGTTAAAGTAGGTTGAGCCCCGTTATTAAGCCAATAAGTGACCCGATCTGTTTTGAACTCAAATTTTTTTGGTTCTGCTTGTGGATCATAAAAACCAATAGTCTCCAGGAATCTGCCATCTCTTCTCATACGACTATCAGCAGCAACAACACGATACTTCATTAACTTTTTCCTGCCCGTACGGGCTAATCGAATTTTAACAGGCAAGCTTTACTCCTTGCACTCAGGTTAATATTAAATAACTACGATTTATTCAAAATAGTTTTAAAACGGTGATAAACTCCTGAGAGCTGCATTCTGCCCTCTTTTTCCGGCAATTTTATTCATCCGTTTCATCATCTGTTTCATTGTATCAAACTGTTTAAGCAATTTATTGACATCCTGTACAGTTGTTCCGCTACCAGATGCAATACGTCTTTTACGATTACCATCAATTATCTGAGGTTTTTCACGTTCCACCTTTGTCATGGAACAGATAATAGCCTCGATTTTTCCCAAAGCTGAGTTGTCAATTTCGGTATTCTGCAATTGACGTCCCATTCCCGGAATCATTGCTAATAAATCACTCAGAGGACCCATTTTTTTAATCTGCCGAAGCTGGTCCAGAAAATCCTGAAGAGTAAAAATATTCTTGCGGATTTTCTTCTCAAGCTTTTTATTTTGTTCAAGATCGACAGTTTCCTGAGCGCGTTCTACAAGTGATACAATATCACCCATACCGAGAATTCGTGACGCCATCCGCTCAGGATGAAATATCTCAAGACCATCAGGTTTTTCACTAACACCCACATACTGTACAGGAACACCCGTAACATCAAGAATAGAAAGCGCTGCACCACCCCGTGCATCACCATCAAGCTTAGTGAGAATTACACCTGAAAAATTCACCTCACGATGAAACTGTTTTGCAACATTAACAGCATCCTGACCAGTCATGGCATCAGCTACAAAGAAAATCTCATCCGGTTTGGATAAGGAACAGATCTCCTTTAGTTCTGCCATCATCTCTGTATCAATATGTAATCGCCCGGCTGTGTCGATAATAACCAGAGACAGACTTTCATCTTTGGCATACTCCAGTGCATTTTCAGCAATTTCAACCGGTTTCTTTGACCTGTCTGAATAAACCGGAATATTAAGCGATTTTCCAAGAGTTTCCAACTGATCAACTG
>DATGNN010000028.1:0-5765 GCA_035306725.1 Chitinispirillaceae bacterium
TCATAACCAAGGTCACCTGTTCCTTGTGCTGCCACCCGAAGAGTACATGATACACCCAATTCGACATCAAAAAGCGTATCGGTCATTTCAGTGATTTCTGGTTTAACGGCCCTGAAAAAAGTGATAGTTGAATCTTTGGCCCGATCTTCCTGATCCGGATAACAGTATTCTATTGTTACAGTATGAAATCCCCCCGTAATCGGAGAATGCTCAATAACCTACTCTTTCTCGCCTTTTCCTTTCCACTTGGTCCAACTGGAACCGTCCAGGGAATAGCGGAACAGATTGTAATGACGTTCTTTATCATTACCGATTAGAACCATGCGTAAGGTATCGGTGAGAATCGTATCTCCGTCCGAAACGTTTGACGAAGTGTCCAAAGTAAATGATGGCTGTTTATAGGCGGAGTCGCCCGGATTGTATATGTTTCCTTTGAATTCACAGAAAAAGATCAACAGCATGGAAATGGAAAGTAAAACAAGCCGTTTCATAAAATCTCCCATAAATGATATATTTTTTACAGAAAAAGCCAATAAAGGAATCCGCGCTTTTTTTTCAGGTTATCGATGCATTGTTACCGTTACCACCGCTCCTGTATAACCCGGTAAAATAACCGGTGCTATTGTTACTTTTTTCTCTTCATGCCTATTCAATCGCCAGTAGAGTACTGCGCCTGTTGCAATTGCTGCAATAGAGAACGTACCTGCACCTATTGCAGTATATGCTTGAACTTCGGCATCATTATTAATTTCACTGGCTTTTACAGGATCTGCGGTTACACTATACTTTTTTCTTAGATTTGCCCACTTGGACAAAAACACCAGAGAGACCACGCCGCTTGCCACTCCCGTACCTGCAATAATTACAGGAATTCCCTTTTTTACGAAAATGTTTTGTTTCTTTTCAGGGATATGCTGAGATTCATTATGAGTGGTCTTCTGAATTTCGTTGTTACAGGAAAATGCTATATCATCCTGAACGTACTGGATTTTATCCTTTATTGTAAAATGAAACTGTCCGTTCTGGCGGAATAACCCGTTTTCTATCAGAATGTCGGATATTTGTGATTTTATACCGTATACAGAAAAACGGAGGGAAAAATATTTCAGTGAAACAATCTCCGATTTGCTGGAAACAAGGATTCCATTCCAGTCAAAAGGGTTCGGGAGTTGTTCCGCAGTGGTATTGTATTCTCCATCATTAATCGAGGTAAAGATAACGCGGTTTTCCTGTGTACCTTCAACAAAAAGATCGCCATGAACTTTCAGGCCGGTAAAAGGTTTAAAAAGAAATACGCATCCTTCCTTAATTACTGCTTTTTTTCCTTCAGGCACCGTAATATCGTCAACAACTACATAAGGTCCATCTTTTGCAGAAAAACTCATTTTACCTATGCTGCCGGAAAGTTCAGTTTGGGCATGCAAACCGGACACACTGAAAAAGGCAATTACAATGAACAGACAGCACGAATGCCAAAAATTATTTGAACCGGTAATTGTACAGAAATAACGCAACATTTTAGGTTTCCTGTTTTGATGCAGGGAGCAATTCATAATCTGCTGTTTTATGATTAATAAACAACAGATCTCTGATTTTTTAAGAGAGTTTATAAAAATCAAAAGCAATGATAAAATATTTAATTCTGTACTTTCAATCAAACAAAAAAGCCATTTAGGTTGATTTTATTAATACTGATAGATGTATACAAGGGAATACTATATTTAACCTTGTAGATTTTCTACATCGACTCATGCACAAGTCTGGTTGCAGAAAAGATTACCTGCTAATAATCTTTATTAGAAATGTACAAAGGTTCCTTTCTATTAGACAAGAATTCGGATTGCCGGTTCACACGGAGTATTATTGCTTGGCTGCATGGGTACTGACCGGCTTATGGCACAGCTAACCAGATATTATATCCTAACCTGTTATTGTTGCTGTTGGTAATACTATAGGCTATAATGGTCAAATCGTAATATAGTAAAAAAGCTTTTGCTGAAACGCAAAAGCCTTTTGTCGAAAAGATATTTGTAAAGTTCGCTTTATCTGGAAACAACATTAACAGTTTTTGTAACCGAACCGGACGGTGATGAAAGTCGGAGGATGGCAAATACAGAACCTACTGCTTTTCCATCCACAGTCTTACCATTCCAGTTGAATTTATGTGATCCGGCAGAAACTTTCTTTGACATAATTTTGCCGATTCTGGAACCATTAATGGTAAACAGTTCCATTTCCACCATACCCGATATGTCTGCGGAGTAATGAATTGGTGCACCGGCACCGAGGCAGAATGAATTTACAGCAAGTGATTTTAAATTTAGTAATTCTCTTGCTTTTCCAATTGATACCGGATGGTCATATACCTGGATTTTCACTCCATCAGGACCGATCTGAATCGGGGCCGCAAGAGTTACCCGTATGTTCTCTTCCGGATCGGAACCTTCAACTTTGATAGTCGGATTGGCAGAACCCTCCACAAGAACAAACGGTTCATTAGTACCGGTATTATTCTTGAGTACAATCTCTTTTATGGTAACAGGATTATCATATTTGACTGTAATAGACTGTTTTAATCCAGTTTCGTCATCACCGGTTTCATCATAATCCAGCGTACCATGTCCCTTGGGGTTTAGTAAAATCGCATTTGTGATTTTGCCATTCATTTCACTCGGTACCCGAGGTCTGATCCAGAGACGGTTAAAAGCGTTATCTATCATATAACCGCAAAACTGAAAATAGGAGTGCCAGACAATAGGTGCAGTCATATAACTGTCATGACCCCAGTTTCCATCATTTTGCTGTAGTGACTGCCAGAAAACCTCCTGGGGAACCTCATCATAGTAGTAATCATAATCCTGCTTGTGAATAAAAAGTGCGTCATCAGGTCTATTAATTGCAATTTCAGAACCGCCATAATGATCAACACAATAAAAAATCCACTCACCATTTGCCCTCACACCTCCGGTTTTCTGTTTATCCCGCATTTTTTTTACGGTTTTAGTAATAAAATCCGCATCCATTATCGGTTCAAGGCAGAAATAGTTAGCCCAACTGTACCCTGCAATATGCCCTTCAGGAAAAAATCCGCTGGGTTGTACAGATGCATTTACACCATAGTCATTTGAATTGCCGTACTTCTGTTTATACTCTTGTTTTGCCTGTTCAAAGTATCCATAGTATGTATCGGATAATTGATCATCGCCAATAAATTTAGCCATTTCGGACATAGCGAGATACGTGGTTATTGCCAGACCGCCATTGTATTCCGGAGTCAGACTGCAATTTGATCCGTCTGGTCTCGCCACACCATCACATCTGTCGTAAGTACTATGACTTTGAAGAGGGAGCTTTGAACCATTGCCGCATTGCGAAAGCAATCTTTCTCCAGCTTTTTTAAGTGCGGTCCAGCTTTTTTGGAGCGAATCTAAATCTCCGGTTGCAAGCATAAGCTCATAAGCCTTGAAAATAAACATGCAGTTAAGATCTGCCCAGGTATCGGTGTTCGAAAACCACCAGTAGTCAGGATGGTCTCTATCATCCCAGGCTAGTAAATGACGATTGTAGTTTGTAGAACCTTTAGAAAAACTTTGTGTCCCCTGATTGAAATCATGATGAATCTGTCCACTCGATTTTTGCTGCCGAGCCCAGTACTGAAGCTCATGCCACTGGACACTGGGCCAGTTGAATGTATAAAAGACCGCTGCATGCTGTCCCTGGTCTATTGTTCCGATAATTCCGTAATTGCCTTCCCAGAATGCTGTACGGCCGTCTTTTGCGCATACCGAGTTGTGGATGAGAGGATAAGTATTATTGAGTAAACGATCCTTGTACCATTCGGGAAAATTTGATGCCATGACACGATCGACAAAAGAAGTAATGCCGTCCCTGACAGCATCGAATTTCGATAATCCAAAATCGGCAGCTTCCTTTGAGTTTTCATAAAAATTATGATAATAATAATTTTCATTATCATAGGTACGGTACCATGCCAGAACAAATTTGAAATGAATTGTTTCCCCTGCGGGGATATTGCATTTGGCTGCAACCAGGTTGCCATCAGAATTTGACAGGCTGCCGTCATTAGAAAACGAACCAACTGCACCGGCACTGAAACTCGGTGATGTGCCGTCACAATCAACAGCCAGATATGCATTATCGGGTGAACCTGGAAAGCTTATCGCCTTGTTTCCGCTTTCAACTTTTCCACTGTTTGCTCCACCAAGGAGACCACCATTGTCAAACTCCAATGCCACTGCAGCATCTACCGCTTCTGTGCCGTTGTTAACCGCTGTAATATCGAAAAATGCAAGCGGAGATGTTGCAAGCTGATAATTTTCTGTACCTTCACCAGGAAGATACGGACCAAAGGCATCCAAAGTAAATTTGATACCGCCGATTGTACCAAAATCAGCAGTCTGCAAAGGACATTTTGCATCTTCAGAAACCGCCCTCTTCTGGGATTCGGATGTCCCGCCGGCGAAGAAATGGAAACCGCTTAAAGAGATTCGATCTTCATCTTTATCCGCAGCTGCGGGGGGCAGTTTACCGCTTACAGAAAACTTGTGTCCATCAAAAACGACATACCCTGTACCCATTCCTCCAAGTGGCGTACCACCAGTACCGGATAATGCAAATAATGAAGAGAATAAGCATAAAACAGCGATCTGGATTCGCAATAGTCTTATCAACAACATTTTACCTCCCTAAAGGATAAATTTTGATATGGTAACAATTATTTTTAAATAATCACGAACACTTATTAATCATATTTAATATAATCAATTCAGCAGATAACAACTGTTTTTTTAAACTTGTTAGCTGGAAAAAGATAAAAAAACTTTATTAGGTTAGAGATTTCTGTTTTGATTTTTCTTTCAAGTACCAGCATCCCTGATAAAATCTGTCCGGGATTTGTGGCTTGAATCGGAGACGATTTCCTTTACACGAGTCTTTTTCGCGTACATTGGCAAAAGAATCAGATCCAGAAGGTTTAATATTCCTTCGCGAACGATTAAGATAACGACAACGATAACGACAACGATAACGACAACGATAACGACAACGATAACGACAACGATAACGACAACGACAACGATAACGACAACGACAACGATAACGACAACGATAACGACAACGATAACAACAACGATAACAACAACGATAACGGTGAAAGGTAGATATGACCTTCACAGACATACAACCTTTTCTGCGGTAAGCTAATCGAAATCAATCGTTTGATTCAGGTATAAATTTCTGTTTCCTGATTTCCACATGACTAAAACAACTCAATTTATAAAGATCAAAAGGTTAGAGAAAACCGGTTTGATAGATTTGCAAACCGGTTTTGCTTAATATGGAAGAGGTGTAATGAAATTACTGAATGATCAATAGGGAATCTTTGCCGTTATTGGAATATGTATTCCCTGAGATTAATTCGGGATTGGCATTTTTGTCGATAACTATACCATACTCCCGGTTGTTTTTAAAACTGCAGTTTTCAACTTTTACGCTTGCATCAACATAAACACCACTGGTGGCTTTGTTTACCTTACAGTATTTCAGTTCTGTTTTCACATCTGCATTTTTTCCGATTCTTATACCGCCAGTAATCCCGTCTTCATCAGCACCCCAGTACTCATCCTGATCATAGGAATCAAATATTATAGGTAAATTATCTGAACCACTGGCAATTAACGCTCCGGGGTTTTCTTTTCCCACATCAATATAAGCACCAGGTAAAAAATGAAACACTGTACCTGGAT
>DATGNN010000029.1:0-10363 GCA_035306725.1 Chitinispirillaceae bacterium
AACCTCTACGGAAAACCGCTTGAGTATGAGAACCTTACTCAACATGTAACTGAAAAGATAATAAGAAAGTTAAGAAACGGTTATGATATCATGAATGGGTTAATACGGACTTTTGATTTCTGTGATGAAAAAGAGAAGATGAGTTACAGGCTAGAAGGAATTGAGTCTTTCTGGTCAAATTATTATGAGAATGTTGTTTCCAAGGTTTGTTTTGATTAAAAGATTATAAAACTTCTCCGTGAAGATAATCGATTACAGGGAGATTTTTTTCTCCCTGTAAGCATGTGAAGAAATTATAATCTTAACCTGTATAGTAAAATTTCTTTAGGTGGGGCTTATATTAGCGGACACTAAAAATTGTGCGATTATGCTCTACTGGATTTCAGCTATATGTATACGTTGTAGTAAAGGCTGGCCCAGTGTCAGTGTGTTTTTTAAAAGCACAAATTTTGATAACGATTACGATTCGTTAAATATTGGGTAAAGTAATTGTAACAACTAAGGAGCATATCATATGAAGTTTTTGACTACTTTATCTATCTTAATACTTTTTTCCTGTCATACTGAAATAGACAGATGGACAACATACACATACTATCTTGAAAATAGCAGTGGAACCACAATTCGTTTAGTCGGTTTCACCGCCGTACATCCCGAATCGTTAGCCAATGTTGACACATTAATTGACACTACAATTTCTGATGGAAAATCAATTGTAATCGTTTCTGGTTATGGCATCGGAGGACCAACATTCCAATCAATTAATTCTGAGTTATGCGATACAATTCAGATTTTCAAGGACGATGTATTATTTATACAATCATGGAACTTCTTAAAAACCTCTTCAGATGTTAATGATTCGGTTGAGAAATTCTATCAGTTTCACAACACACAAGTATATGAACCATTCGATACAGTATTCTTCGATACAGATGGTCCTCAACCACAAGAGATAAAATATAAATTTCAAATTAAATAAAATATTACGATGTCACGCTGTTAGCTATAATTTACCAGATTGTTTATTTCAATGTATGCCAAGCGCTTACGGTTTATTGGTTCAATTCAGGGCCGGTATTCCGGACAGAAATATTATCTTACCTGTTGAATCCTGTTCAGAGAACAAAGGCCCTCGTATTAATCTGGTCTACCTTGATGATAACGGTCTGGAATCTTCTCTTATTGGTTCTCTTTCAGTTTCTGAAAGCGATCTTTCTATCAAGGGAACCGGTTATCTTTTTGGTTTCAGGATGTTTCGATATGCGGTGGACCGCATTGAAGAACTCTTATTGAGTAGCGCCAATCTCTACGGCAAACCGCTTGAGTATGAGAATCTGACTCAACATGTAACTGAAAAGATAATCAGGAAATTAAGAAACGGTTATGATATCATGAATGGGTTAATACGGACTTTTGATTTCTGTGATGAAAAAGAGAAGATGAGTTACAGGCTTGAAGGGATTGAGTCTTTCTGGTCAAATTATTATGAGAATGTTATTTCGAGGGTTTGTTTTGATTAGTAGTTATTATTTGTCTTTATACGGATGATAAGTAAACAGGGAGATTAATAATCTCCCTGTTTTTTTATTTCAACAAGTGTGCATGTGTTAATTTTTTCTAAGCTCTTTTGAAAACTATTTTTCTCATCAAATCTTCAAACTTCAGATGTTCCGTTAATAGTTTCCATAAGGCCCTTAAAACTTTCCAGACCGGATTCTATATTTTCAATAATCTCTCCTGCCAGAACATCGGGATCGGGGAGATTATCAAGGTCGGTCAGGCTTTTATCTCTTAACCAAAAGATATCAAGATTGGTCTTATCACGTTTTAATATTTCTTCGTATGTGAATTTGCGCCATCTGCCTTCCGGATTCTTTTCGCTCCATGTTTCGGTTCGTTTATGACGATTTTCGGGGTTATATAGCTTTACAAAATCCTCCAAATCAGCCGAAGTCATTGGCTTTTTCTTGAGTGTATGGTGAACATTGGTACGGTAATCGTAAAACCATATCTCCTTTGTCTGAGCTTTTTTGCTTGCTGCCTTATTATCAAAAAACAATACATTAGATTTTACCCCATGGGCATAAAATACACCGGTGGGCAAACGGAGAATAGTATGCAGATCAGTTGTTTTCATCAGTTGCTTGCGAACCTCTTCACCAGCACCGCCTTCAAACAATACATTATCCGGCAATACAACTGCTGCCTGTCCTGTAACCTTTAACATGGTTTTAATATGCTGTAAAAAGTTAAGCTGTTTGTTTGATGTTGTTTCCCAAAAATCCTGGCGATTGTAGCTTATATCTTCTTTTTCTGCTTCTCCTGCTTCATTGGTAACGGTGTAGGAACTTTTTCTACCGAAAGGAGGATTTGTCAATACATAATCGAAACGATTTCCGTCATCAGCCACAAGCGCGTCATTGGGTGAAATGTAACTTTCACCTTCAATTTCGCCGATATTGTGCAGATACATGTTCATTAAACACAAACGACGGGTATTTGCCACAATCTCATTACCATGAAATGTTTTATTCTTTAAAAATTCCTTTTCTTCCCTGTCTAAACCGTGTTTATTGGCAATCCAATCATAGGAAGCCAAAAAGAAACCGCCTGTACCGCATGCCGGGTCGGCAATGGTTTTCATTGGTTTTGGCTGGATACATTTTACCATTGTTTTAATGAGTGCTCTGGGGGTAAAATACTGGCCTGCTCCTGACTTTGTATCTTCAGCGTTTTTTTCCAGTAAGCCTTCATAAATCTTTCCTTTTATATCCGCGCCCATCATTGACCACTGTTCCTTGTCAATCATGTTTATTACGCGGGAAAGTTTGGCCGGGTCCTGTATTTTGTTCTGACTCTTGGTGAATATTTGCCCAAGGATTCCTTTTTCGGTGCTTAAAGTGCGTAGCAACTGGTTATAAAACGCTTCCAGTTCAGCACCTCTTTTACCGGAAAGTGTTTCCCAGTTGCAAAACTCTCCGTCTTTTATTTCTTTACCTTCTACATCTTTCAGGCGGGGAAACTGCAACCCTTTATTGTAAGGTGGTTTATTTAACTCATCAGCCATTTTAAGAAAAAGCAGATAGGTAATTTGCTCAAGATAATCTCCGTAACTTACCCCGTCGTCACGCAGAACGTGGGCAAGGTTCCATATTTTTGAAATAATTGCTGAGTCAGTCATATTATTTTTTCTTCTCCTTTTTTATCCGTTCCAACAGAACACTTGCTGGTTCATAATCCGCTTCCTGCTTGCATTTTTCAATTTCAGCATTACTTAACAACTTGCCCTCAAAGGCTTTTTTCAGGATACTTTGGCGCAGGGCCTCGGATTTTTCCAGTCCTTCGGTAATGCTTTGTTCTATTTTGTCGCAAACGGATAGGCGGGATTCGATTTCGCGGACGATTTGGTGTTGTTCTTGTATTGAGCAAAGTGGAATTTGAATATTTCTTAATGTGCTAAGGGCAACAGTTTTCTGGGCTGTGCCAGTAGCTTTTTCACTAGCTTGTCCATATACTAATTGGGTCTGCAATAAATGAAATAACCATTTCTGATTTATATCTATTTTTGGCCTAATTAAACCTATATGTCGTTGAAAACAAAACTTTTTATCAAAATCAATCAATACAGGAATTCCAAATGAACCAGTTACAGTATATAATATATCGCCTTTATGGGGTACTCTCTTATTGTTTAAATCCTTGAAATAATCTGTTTTCACATAAAAGGTTGAAGCGAAGTCTATTTTATTATTTAACTTGTCAATATTAGAAATTGTGATAAATGGAATACCATCTTTTGATTTTGGAGGCGCTTGATGGTCACCGTCTGTAATATGTTCTGAAATTTCAGATAATTTCACCAACTTCCAACCTTCAGGAAATTTATCTGCACATTGGTGATCGTAATCTGTTGTTGGCTCGGCAGCTATGGAACTGTTTGTTTTTTCTTTAGACGAACGGCCGTCCGTCTTTACGGTTCTTTCTCGCCACTCTTTAGTCAATTCCCCCTCAAACGCCTTTTTCAACACTGCCTGCCGGTATACTTTCAACTGCTTCTGTGCTTTTTTCAGGTCGGCAATGCCTTTGTCGAGCGAGGTAAAGAGGTTTTCGATTTTGGTTACGATGACGCGTTGGATGTGTAACCCCGGTATTATTAGGGATGAATTCCACAATAGATTTGGCTCAACATGAGGTATACCAACACCTCTTGGATTGGTATTAATTTTTTTATAAAGTGAAAGCAAGTAATAAAACAAGTAGTTTTTATTAATACCTGATTTTGGTTCAATTTTCATTAATGTAGAACCAATTGCTCCTTTTATTGCTTTTCCTGTTAATCCTGCTCTAGCTCCATCCCAAACCATCAATAAATCACCATCTTCACAAAGATTGCATCTTTCACCATCTGTGTACTCTTCAAAAATTCCCTTTTCAAAAGCTTTAATGTTAATGTAAGGAAATTTTGTATTTACAGATTTATGTTTAGTAAGAATTCTGGGTTTTTTACCTTTGGAATAATCACAAATTTCCCCTAATTCAATCTCCACCCAATCTTCTCTCATCAACGCAGCCCCTTCATTGTCTGAATTAGGATTTCTAGGATTTGAGGATTACAGGATTTTGTCTCTTTAATCCTATAATCTTTTAATCTTACTAATCCTAATTCAGACACTTTCTTCTCTTTTAATCCTATAATCCTTTAATCCTACCAATCTTAATTCAGACACTTTCTTCTCTTTTAATCCTACCAATCCTAATTCAGACATTTTCTTCTCTTTAATCTCTTAATCCTAATCTGTTTTCAGGGTGATTAACATTGTAAACCCTTTTGAATTGCAGGCTTTTGGCACCAAAATTTATAAGTAATCCGATGGGCAGGTTATATGCCTGGCAGTAATTCATGGCTTGTGCCAGATGCACATCTTCGAGGTTTACAAGTGCTTTCAGCTCTACCATGATTTGATTTTCCACAAAAAAATCTACCCGTCTTGTACCTATTTTTTCTCCCTCGTAGTGGATGTCCATTTCCATTTCACGTTGGAAATGAAGCCCCTGATTTTTCATTTCAATTGCCATGGCACGCTGGTAAATCACTTCCTGAAATCCGTTACCAAGTGTGGAATGTACCTTCATCGCACAACCAATAATTTTATGTGTTAATTCTTTGTTCTTCATCAAACTTAATCCTGGAATCCATTCATTCTGCAAAAACCTGATGCTGTCAGTTATGCAGCCAATACTTCATTTAATTCGCTGATAATTGTATTCATTTCTTTGCCGAACAATTGATACATCTTGCCGCGGCCGCCTTGAGCGTCAAAAGGTGTGTAATCCAGGTCATCTATCTCAATATGATACGAGCTTACTACATGATCTTTAATCATACGAAGCCAATCCATCTGTTCTTGTGTAAAACGGTTGTGTTTTCCGGCATTTTGTCGGAAAATCCAGTTCTTAAAATTCTCGTCAATGGTTTTGTCGAAGGCTTTCAGTTCACTATCAATACCGCAGACACGGCGTATGAGTGAAACCAACGCGGTTAATTCATCCTTTGGCTGTTTGCTTTTCACACTTTCAATAGCAGTATAGGCATTCCATACATAAAAAGGCGCCAGTTGCGGTTTTTCCAGTTTTAGCTTTTCCATTACTTCTTTAATCATTTTGAAAGTTATGTTCCGACGGTTATAAGGCTGATTGTAAAAAATACTCAATGCTTTAATTTCATCCTTATGTTTTTCAAGATACTCGGAAAAATCTTTAATCGTCTCTTTGGCTTTATCAACAGAAAAGGAGTCCCATTCCGACTTGGTGACTTTGTCAATATTGATGTGATCGATTATTTGTTCGTGCTCTTTTCGCACATTTTCCAGATATTCATTGAGTTCACCGTTAAAAGTATTCGCTGCCTGGTGGATTAACTCTTTTTGGGCTTCTTTTTTTAGATCCTCGACTTCTAATGGAACCATCGTTGAGACGGCCGGCCGTCCGTCCTTACTGATAATTTCCTGCGCTCTCTTTTCTATTGCATCAGGATCAAAAGCAGTAATCAGCTCTTTAGTAATTTGTTTCAGGTTTTTACCGCCAGAGTATTCAAGAAGTTTATCTTTTTCCTTATCTGTAATTTGTTTTTCCAACCGGATTAACCTGTTTGATAACGACAAAAACAAGTCTTCATCTTCAACTCCCATTGTAATAGCACCCAACAAGTCCTTCATAGCAACGGTAGGCTTACGCTCCAATGGACGGCTGTCTGTTTTTTTTGATTTTGTTGCGCCAACAGCATCAATAATTACAAAGTGTGTTTTGCTGTTTGCCATTCTGGTAACTTGCAGCAATTTGTCTTTGTCTATGGTTCGGGTGCCCCGCCCTTTCATCTGTTCAAAATAGTTGATACTTTTTACATCACGCATAAAAAGCAAGACTTCCAATGGTTTTACATCTGTCCCAGTGGCAATCATATCAACCGTAACAGCAATTCTTGGATAATAGGAATTTCTAAAACGGTTTAGAAGTGATTTTGGATCTTCTTCTATTTTGCAGGTTACTTTTTTGCAGAAATCATTGCCTTCCCCAAATTCTTCACGGATAATTTTGATGATATCATCAGCATGACTGTCTGTTTTAGCGAACACCAAAGTTTTGGGTACTTCATAGTCCCCGTTTTCATCGAAACGGTTTGGGAAAATTTCCGTTTTTAATGCTCTTTTAAATTCTTTGATAATATTTCTAATTTGACTTGGGTTTACCACCTTTTTATCAAGGTCATTTTTTGAATATTCGGTATCCTGGTCCTCTTGCTGCCAACGCCGTTTTCGTGTCAGCTTGTCTCTGCGATCAACAAACCAGCCAGCCTTTACAACCTCACCTCTTTTACTTATATCAGTTTCAATAGAATAGATATCATAAGGAACGTTTACTCCGTCAGTTACAGATTCTTCATAACTATACTGACTGACTACATTTTCATTAAAGAATCCGTAAGTACGTTTATCTGGTGTTGCTGTCAATCCAATCAAAAAGACATCAAAATAATCCAATACCTGTTTCCACAGGTTGTATATAGAGCGGTGGCATTCATCTATTACAATGAAATCAAACTGTTCAATGGGTACTTTGGCTGAATATTCAACAGGTACAGGCTGCTTTTTACATAATTGTTGCTGCATCCATGAGCTTTCATTCGGGTTTTCTTCCTCTGCTTTTTCCTCTAATTCTTCTCCTTTTAAAATTGAATAGAGACGCTGTATAGTTGAAATACAGACCTGGCTATCGGAGGCAATATAACTTGATGTCAGGCGCTGGACATTATACAATTCGGTGAATTTACGGTTATCATCTGTTGGCTGGAAAGTCATAAATTCCTGTTCCGCCTGTTCACCAAGATTTTTGGTATCTACCAAAAACAAGATACGCGTTGCATCAGCAAATTTCAGCAAACGGTAAATAAAAGTGGCTGCGGTAAAGGTTTTTCCTGAACCTGTAGCCATTTGGATTAATGCCCTTGGCCGATCATTCTTAAAAGATGTTTCAAGGTTTTCAATCGCAATTATTTGGGCAGGCCGTAAACCTGTATGATCCAAAGATGGTAAATTATGTAATCTATCACGTATGCCCGTTATCACTCAAACTGACCGACAATTCTCACCGAAAATGACCGGTTATTATCAACCAAAATGACCGATGATTCTCATTTAAAATGACCGACATTTCTCACTCAAACTGACCGTTTAATAGATCCGTTACCAGAAGGCGCTCACCATAACCGATATTCTGCTTTTTTCAAAAGAAGGAAGGAAGCAGAATGTGTAGAAAAAGGACGCCTATGCGCAAGATTCGTGAAATTCTTACCCATCGTTATACTCATGGGCTAAGCCTCGAAAAGACTGCTTTAGCAGTCCGGAAATCAAAGGGCTGTGTTTACAGTACCTGTGCACATTTCAAGGCTTCTGGTTTGCCTTGGCCGTTACCACCGGATATTACAGATGAACAGCTTGAAAGATCTGTATTTCCGGAAAAAACACCTGCATTGCAAGGAAACTCTAAAGTGCCATTACCAGATCTGACATATATTGAACAGGAGTTGGCAAAAAAGCATGTAACGGTTCAGATCCTGTATCGCGAGTACAAAGAACAGTATCCTGACTGCATGAGCCAGGCTTCTTTTTATCGCTACATCAAAACAAAAAGAAGCCCAAAGCTCAGTATGCACATGGTGTATAAAGGTGGAGACATACTGTATTCAGACTATTCTGGAGATGGATTGTTTTATGTTGATCGTGAAACTGGTGAGATCCATGATGTAGAGTTATTTGTTACAGCACTTGCAGCAAGCAGCTATACTTATGCAGAAGCATCCCATTCTCAAAGTGACAGTTCTTTCTCGATGTCCCATGTACATGCTTATGATTTTTATGGCGGTGTAACAGCTTGTATTGTACCTGATAATCTCAAAAGTGCAGTGACAAGAGCAAATCGTTACGATCCTGATATAAATCTTGTTTTTGCCAAGTTTGCCGAGCATTATGGTACAGTGATACTGCCGACTCGTTTGGCTGCACCTCGCGATAAAGGATGTGTTGAAAGTGCTGTTCTTGTAGCACAACGCTGGATTATTGCGGCTCTACGCAACCAGACATTTTTCTCTTTATCTGAGATAAATCATGCTATAGCCGAAGAATTGGATTTCTTAAATAACAGACCTATGCGTGATTATGGTGGTCAGAGTAGAAAACAGCGATTTCTGGAATTGGACAAACCTTATCTAAAGCCTCTTCCGATAAATCCATTCCGGATATCAGAAGTCAAAAACGATGTAGCTGTAGGTTTGAATTACCATATACAATTCAAAAAGCATTTCTACAGTGTACCATTTGCATTAGCCAAAAAGCGAGTTGATGTACACCTCAATGGAGCAACTATCGAGATATATCATAACGGGCAACATTGTTGCAGACATCAGTTTTCTACGCGCCAGGGAGGTTACACTACAAATACCGAGCACATGCCTCCCAGTCATGCTTTTGTTCGTGGCATGCGACCAGAGTGGTTTATTTCTAAAGCAAATGAAGTCGGCACTTCCACTGCTGCTATGGCTGAAGCGATAATGAAAAAATGTGCACACCCTCAGCAGGGTTTCAGAGCAGTGCAGGGGTTGTTACGACTTGCAAAAATCTATCCACGTGAGCGAATGGAAGCTGCTTGTTCAAGAGCGCTTAATCTTAAGGCGCACAGGTATGCCGATGTGAAGTCTATCCTGGAGCGTAGTTTGGATATACGGCAGATTATTCCTTATCCCCAAATTAAACCAGATAGCCATGACAATATTCGTGGTTCCAATTATTATTCAGTTTCCTGAAAGGATTTTTATTATGCACTTGCAAACTGTTGTTGATCAACTTCGTTCTATGCGACTTACTACAATGGCGGAATCTCTTTTAACACGGTTAAAAAATAATGAAACAGATGCACTGGAACCATCTGAGTTCGTTGCATTACTTGTTGAGGATGAATACTATGCTCGCCAGAGAAGAAAACTGAAGAGAATGATCGGACGAGCTAATTTTAAACCTGATCAGGCAACCATTGAGAATATTCTATATGAACAGAATCGTGGATTTACTAAGAAGGACATTATGTTATTTACCTCTGCTGACTGGGTGGAGAATAACCGTAATATCATATTAACAGGGCCAACCGGAAGCGGTAAAAGTTATGTTGCTGAAGCAATAGGGTATCGTGCCTGCACAATGGGTTATCCGGTATGGAAAATAAGATACGCCTTGCTCTTTGAGGAAATCCACACAGCAAAAGGTACAGGACAATATCTTAAATTTCTTGCTAAACTCTCAAAAATTCGGGTCATTATTATTGATGACTTCTTAATGAATGCAACTGATATTAAGGAGGCCGAAATGCTGATGGATATTATCGAACAGAAAGATCAGACTGGTTCGGTTGTCGTAACTACCCAATACCCGGTTCAATCATGGCATAAACGCATGCCTGACCCGACCATTGCTGATGCTATTTGTGATAGAATTATACAGAAATCAGTACAGCTTAATCTGAAAGGGGATTCCATGAGAAAAAAACAGCAAAATTCTCAATCAAAATGACTGGTGTCTCAGCATTAATTATCTTTAAACTATTATTAGCTTTCTGTAAATCAGATCAAACGGTCAGATAAATTGAGAATTATCGGTCAGATAAGTGATAATAGGCAAGTTTCAATGGCATTATCCATAAACAGTTTTTTTGAGGCATTAACAACCTGCAACTGATGGTCGAAGTACTTGTATGCGTTATCCTTTGAAAGCGCACTCATATGGCAAGCAACACTTATACGCTGTCTCAGAGGCAAGTA
>DATGNN010000030.1:0-5002 GCA_035306725.1 Chitinispirillaceae bacterium
CGACAAACTGGGACGAAAGATAAAGAAAACGACAAAGGTTATACCGGACAAGAAAGAAAAAAAAGACAGAATAGAAAAATGATTGAGGCAACGCATGTTGTGTATCGATTTCGAAGGCAACACTGCCAGCATTCTGACGTACCTGGCCGTAAGTGTAGCAGTTGCTAATAAAGGGCGCATGCCTTACCAGAAAAATTATCAGATTTAAAATGAAAGATTAATTTTACATGGTACAAATCTGGTAAAAAAGTACTATTGAAAGGATTAAAATGAGAATAATTGTCTGCATTATCTCCTTATGTTTTATCGTGAGTGGTCAAAAGCGATTCTCTTCAGATTACTTTGTTAAAAAATACAATCTTAAATTACCTGAAGTTACGCAGGAAATGCTGGATATAACTAAATTGACTCACACAAGTGATTCGTGGGAGTATTTTTATCAGGGCAATACAGAGAAACTGGATAGTATAGTTAGAAAACTAACGATAGAAAGATTTCCGCGAAACTTACAAAAAGACAAATACAGATATACTAATGATACTGTTTACGTAACCTCTGTTTCGGTTTTAGTGGACAGCGGCGGTGATACTTCTTCAGCTACGAATTATAAGTATACAGCCGATTTTAGAACACAAATAGCCATTAAACCAAAAACCAACTGTATCTGGAAATCCCGTTTTGATGAAAGAGGAATAAAACTTCTGGATGTAAATAAGTGTCCGGGTGAAAAAGAGTTTGGTGGGCAGGTGTTCAACAACATGATCAAAGACGAGTATATTGAATCAATCGAAACATACCGGGGTGAAATAGATTCCAACTCAATTCGGCGTTACTATCTCACACCTTTCGACAGCATTGCTGCGGATTTTATGGTAAAAAAAGGAAAAACTCCTTTCATTGTCCGTTTTAATACATACAATAAAAAGAACAAAAAACAGGCAAGCTTCGCATTCGGGATATACTCGAATGTCAACGAAGTCCTTAATTTTGATTACTATACGTATACAAACACGAATAAACTTCACAGGGTATACCATTTTGAGGTTAAGAACAGAAATGCGAAAGACAAGGAATATGAGCTGGTGAATTTCACCGAATATGAATACGACAAACTGGGACGAAAGATAAAGAAAACGACAAAAGTAATGCCGGACAAGAAAAATGATTGAGGCAATGCATATTGTGTATCTATGAGATGGTCGACTTTTTTTGACAGTTTCCCATCTTATTTTAAGTGGTCTTATCCGTATTGTCTATCATGCAGCCTTCTTTAACCTAAATCAGACGATATATTTACAAAAAAAACACCTTTCAAGGCGTTACATGCAGTAATTTATAGATGAAAAAACTAATATAGTTACAAACATATAACGACACTCAAAAGGTGATAAGATGAAGATAGCTTCCGACAGAAACGAAAACAAGATCAACAGTGTTGAAATTACCAATGACACACTTTCCAACCGAGGTGGTTTAGCTTTCATGATGCGATATCTTGATGAAATCGGCATTCCGTCCATGATAGAAAATCGATTCGGACATCTGCGCAAGAGCAGCAAAGGTGAATCGATTGGAGAATGTGCCCGGCAGATCATGGCATTCTGTATGGATGGAACAAAGCATTCCATATCTCGATTTGATGAGTTGAAAAAGGATTGTGGTTATGCTGCAGTTCTTGAATGCAATACTGACAAACTTATCAGTACGGCAGCTACAAAGTGCTTTTTCAGGAAATTCAGAGGCACTACATTTTTACCATATCGATCAATACTAAACGATCTTTTTATCTGGCGTTTAAAACTGGAAAAACCATCCATTATTAAACTTCATCTTGACACTATGGTTCTTGATAACGATAATGCAAAAAAACGTGAAGGATGTAATGTCACATATAAAAAAGTGCATGGGTTTCAGCCTCTCCAAATTAATTGGGAATCACACATTGTTGATATGCATTTTCGTAGTGGTGAGAAGCATTCAAATCACGGTAATGATGCAAAAGAGGCTGTAGCCCGCCTTGTAAAATTGATTCGAAGGCGTTATGATAAAGATATTCCGATTATTGTCAGTGCTGATAGTGGCTTTCTTTCTGAAGAAAATATGCTCTTTTTCGAAAACGATCTCAAAATCAAATATGTTATTATTGGAAAGCTCTACGGTTCAGTTTATGAATCAATGCGGAATAATAATGTTTCCGAATCAGTTCGAGTGGAAGCAAAGAATGCATCGTGGGTATGTTATGATTTTCAGAGCAAACTGGATCGCTGGGAATTTCCCCGCCGAACCATTCTGACAACACTTGTTTCTGATAATGATCAGTATGTACTTGAAGGAATCCGTGATTCGGTCATGTATACGAATCTGGGAAACAATGATTATCTGGACTACGAACTGAATATACGTGGTTTTGAGGACCTGACCAAAACTGAAGAGATAGTGAAACTTGCTCATCATAATGGTGAAGAAGAACTTAACCACCGTTCAATAAAAGAGTTTATGGGAAGTGAACATTTGCCGTTTACCAATTTTGGAATGAATGGAGCATATTATTCATTAATGCTAATCAGTCATTTTCTTATGGAATCATTTAGAAAAGATGTTGCGAATGAAATTATTCCAGTACGTTGTTACGCTACACGATTACGTCGTGAGATAATCGACATTGCAGTAAAAGTGGTTCGTACCGGCCATCGGATAATTTTAAAAACTACCAGGGCAATATGGGAGACGCTTGATGTAAGTAATTTCTGGAAGAAGTGCAACAATCCGGTATTGATCTGCTGAAATAAAGAGCAAAAATCTGATTAATCAGAGGGTAACTGTACCGACTTCTTATTATTAGTAAATTAATTAATCCAAATTTCATTAACTTGGCAGATACCGTAATGAAAATTTATGTAAAACTACCAGTTTTTTATTGTTAACCCGATAAATTTTCAAATAAATAGATCGTACAAATTTATTTTAGATAACCAAACCAGTTTTTTGTAACAATCGTCCGATTTAGGTAAAATAAAAAAGCAGAGTTTAATTCCACGATACACAATCGGTCTCCATTTCCATGTCACAAAGGGAATTGATTATTAAACTGTTAAATCCTGTTATTATTATCCTTCATTCAATATAAGATTATTTTGTTATTAAAAGATTTTTTTTTGATTTTTACGGTCAATTTTCGTTGAATCTTACTTCAACATACAGATATAAGTTAATTAACAAATCCGATTCCATAGTTCAAACAAGAATAAGAACACCTTAATTTGTTTTGGATTTGATTATTGTGACCTTGCCCGATACCGTTTTTATTATCCGGTTCATTCCAGATTTCCCATACTGGTGCAAAGAAGTTCGCAACAAGCGTATCAGATGGATCATTTCTTAATGGTAAATGTCAAAATGAAATGGTGGAGAAATTACTTTGGTATAAGGGTCAATTCCAACTCTCTAAGGGAGATATGGTATATTATCAGAAGAACACTATATTGATGGTTGAACCGCAGAAGTGAGCGCAGGAGTTACAACTGGAAAACGTATGTCCAGATGCTTCGCTTTTACAAGGTGGGGGGGGGCAGATGTATACGTAAGGATGGAATACAACTAAGTCTACTGGATCAGTTTTAATGTGATACGGAAGCGGGTGTCGTGTTCGCTCGGCGAACATGATAAAATATCTTGATAAACAAAGGCACATGTTTCGTACTCCAGTATATCCAGCACCCAAAACCAGCCCAAACCGGCCCCTGATCCCAAACAAACCAACGCGCTTTGTTTATGTAATACATAAAGAGCCGGTTTAGAACGGAATATGCAGGAATATGCATGAAACTTCTGTTTTGTCCCCCTGTCCTTTAAAATGCAAAAGGATAGGTAATTAAAGTAAAAAGAAAGATCCTGTTCTGCGGATGTGTTTCTGAAATGAAATGCCTGGTGAGTAATCAAGCTCGATGTTCTTAAGTGTTTGATACTTATTATGTTAGAATTAAGGATGTTGTTCTTACAATTTTGAAGTGTAGATACGATTCTAAAATTTTTTGGCAGTTTGATTTTAAACCAGGTATTTTACTGCACATCGTGTGCGGTATAGGATATATTTTATTTTTAAAACAGGTACGTTCGATATGGTATTTAACTAAATGAAATACAAGGTTTTATGATTAGAAATATTCGAGTTTATAAATCATTTGAATCTCATGAAGAAGATGAAAGAAATCGTCGCCGTTCAATGACTCATGAAGATCGTCTTAATGAGGTCGAATTGCTTAGAATTGAAGGTGGAAAGTTTTTATATGAATATCCAGCAAGACTTCGAAGAGTTATTAAAATTACTCGAAGATAATTCTGTACGATATTTAATCGTCTGTGGCTATGCTGTTGCATTCCATGGCTTTCCCAGGCTTACTAAAGATATCGATTTTTATTTTGACGGCTCAATTGAAAATGTCAAGAATATTATTAATAGTTTAGTTGAATTCGGTTTTCCAGAAAAAGATCTTAACTTTGATATGTTTACTTCAGAAGGAAACATAATAACATTTGGAGTCGAGCCGGTACGAGTTGATTTTTTAAATCAAATATCTGGTGTTGATTTTAAGGAAGCCTGGGATAATAAAATTCGTGGAAAATACGGAAATGTGGAAGTGAATTTTATTGGATACACACAACTTATTAAAAACAAAACGTCAACAGATCGTCCTAAAGACAAACTTGATGCAGAAGAACTGTTACAATAGGTATCGCAAACGTCCTGTATGCAATTGAAATGAAAAAGTGCCTCATCGTCAGGGCGCGAAAGCCCGTATAATTAGTTTTTACTACGAAAAATTAAAATTAATGGGTAATTTTAATTGTCATTGACCATTCCAGAAAGCATCTGACCATCACGGCAAGTGGAAGGTGGGTATTGCACGATCACCACCCGTCTTAGGTACTACCGCTCCGGTGACGATTGCCGATTCTGGCAAAAAGTCGGGACTGGATTACAGTTTTTTCAATCAAAACGGCT
>DATGNN010000031.1:0-25134 GCA_035306725.1 Chitinispirillaceae bacterium
CAGGTTGTAGGAGTCGGGGCCGGGCAGCAGTCACGTGTTCATTGTACGCGGCTTGCAGCATCGAAAGCTGACCGCTGGTTTCTGCGTCAGCATCCGGCAGTCCATAATCTTGATTTTAAAGATGGAATTAAAAGGGCAGAACGGGATAATGCTATTGATCAGTTTCTGGAGGAATCATTAACGCCTGCAGAGCAGTATGTATGGCAGAATAATTTCAAAAAAGAACCGCAGCGATTATCTTCAGAAGAAAAAAGAGAGTGGCTTAATCTGATTGATGGGGTCTCAATGGCTTCAGATGCATTTTTCCCATTCAGGGATAATATCGACAGAGCTCATCAGAGTGGTGTTAAATATATTGTTCAGCCTGGTGGTTCAGTTCGTGATGACCTTGTGATTGAAGCGTGTAATGAGTATGGTATTGTGATGGCTTTCAGTGGTTTGAGACTGTTTCATCACTGATTCTGTTCCCTTCCCATATTTACCCGGTTTTCTGAAACAGCCATTAACCGAAGTTTCGGTTTAAAACGGAGAGTGCAGCTTGTATATTTTTATACGTTTGTGATATTCAAGGAGGAGAACAATGGCTGGAAAAAAGCCAATGACTGCGATCACACCTACCAGAAATGAAGATTACCCGCAATGGTATCAGCAGGTGATAAAAGCTGCTGATATGGCTGAAAATTCACCTGTCAGAGGGTGTATGGTTATTAAGCCATGGGGTTACAGCTTATGGGAAAATATTCAGAAAACACTGGATGGCATGTTTAAGGCAACCGGGCATAAAAATGCATATTTTCCTCTTTTTATACCGAAAAGTTTCCTTGAAAAAGAAGCTCAGCATGTTGAGGGTTTTGCCAAGGAGTGTGCAGTTGTTACTCATCATCGCCTTGAAACTGGTCCTGAAGGCAAGTTGATTCCTGCCGGAGAGCTGGAAGAGCCTTTAATCGTGAGACCGACTTCAGAGACTATTATCGGGGCAATGTTTGCAAAATGGGTTCAGTCATACAGAGATCTTCCATTGCTGATTAATCAATGGGCTAATGTTGTGCGCTGGGAAATGAGAACCAGGCTGTTTCTCAGAACTGCAGAGTTTTTATGGCAGGAAGGGCACACTGTTCATGCAACAGAACAACAAGCCTGGGATGAAACAAGAAAAATGCTCAATGTTTATGCTGATTTCGCGCAGGAATATCTGGCGATACCGGTTATAAAAGGTGAAAAAACTGAAAGTGAACGTTTTCCGGGTGCAGTGTCAACCTTATGTATAGAGGCGATGATGCAGGACAGGAAAGCGCTTCAGGCGGGTACATCCCATTTTCTGGGTCAAAACTTCTCGAAAGCTTCTGATATTAAATTTCTCGACAGTTCAGGTAAAGAAGAGTATGCCTGGACTACTTCGTGGGGAGTTTCAACTCGTCTTATAGGCGGGCTTATAATGGCTCATGGTGATGATGACGGGTTGGTGCTGCCGCCCAGACTGGCTCCTTCGCATATTGTAATTCTGCCGTTAATACATGGTGATAGTGGCGATGAAGTGCTTCAGTATTGTAATTCACTGGCAGAGGAACTAAGGAATGTAAATTATAATAATGGTAAGCTGGTTGTTGAAGTTGATACACGTGAGGGACGGGGTGGAGAGAAAGTCTGGTCATGGATAAAAAAAGGAATTCCTGTATATCTGGAAATCGGTCCACGTGATATAGGCAGTGATTCGGTTTTTGTCGGACGGCGTGATAAATCCCGTAAAGAAAGATATTCACAAAGCAGATCCGGGTTTGTCGGGACTGTATGTGATGTCCTTGAAGAGATTCAGAATGGGTTGTTTCAGAAGGCTCTTGCGTTCAGAAACAATAACACTCATTATATCGATTCTAAAGAAAAATTTTATGAGTTCTTTACTCCAGAGAACAAGAATAAGCCAGAAATCCATGGCGGGTATGCATTAAGCCACTGGAATGGTTCTGAGGAAGTGGAGAAACAGGTTAAAGATGATCTTAATGTTACAATAAGATGTATACCTCTTGATGGTCCTCAGGAAGAGGGTAGATGTGTGATTACTGGAGAACCATCACAAAAAAGAGTCATATGGGCTAAAGCGTATTGAGATCTGAACAGTAATGATTCTTACACAAGTTTTTGCATTTTATTTATTTAAACGTTTTTGAACTAAATTTATCAAAACAATGAAAACTGTTTTAATTGAGGTTCAAAAATTTAGAAAATTGATTTTTTTAAGTATATGGAAGTATTTATTAAGGTGATTATTACATTTCAGAATTTGTTATCAAACAGGTTCAGACAACTGCTCAGGAAAACCGGTGCATGAAATTCAAGTTGATTTCTTTTGTAACTATTTTTTTGATCATTTTATCTTCAGCAGAATCTCTTGAGAGCAAGGGAAACAAAGCCGGTGCTGTCATACTTACAAGTGCTGGTGGGATTGCACTTGGAACAGGAATTTTTTTTCTGATAAGGAATAATATTCGTGATCGTAATTATGGAGACAGTATCATATCTGCTGTTGAAACTTTTTGGGACCGTTCAGAAAAAGCTTTTGTGAATGAAGATTATATCAGTTGTATACATTATCTGAATAAAGTTCAATCGATGCGCAGCGATTATAAAAAATATACTTCAAAACGTGATAGAAAGAGACTGTTTGATATAGATAGTGTTGATTCATTTATATCACGATGCAGGCTTCTTGAGGATTTAGGGAGCTCTGTTGCAAAGATTTATAATTACAGTGAAACATTTCCTGAAGATGAATATGAACTGAGTCAAGTTGATCGCAATGAACTTGTAGAGAAACTTCAGATGTATAATGAATTCATAGACAGTATAGAAAGTGCCAATCAATCGCAAAAAGAAACAGTCAGGTATGGGTTCAGGGCTCCTCTCCAAAGGATGGCAAAACTTGATTCTCTTATAAAAAGTACTTATAATCAGGCCAAACAGGATTTTTCGTTGAAATGTAAATTCTATTACAATCGGGCGTATGAATCGGGTGACACAAATGAATTGAGAAAGTTTGTCAATGACTGTGATTGTTATCAGGTAGATAAACAGTGGTGTATTCAGGCACGGTCTATCCTGGAACCTGTGGGTGCTCAGGAGTCTCACACCGTGGTTACGGGATTTAAAGCACTGGCACCACTAGACTCAATGAGATTGCAATATGATATTGCTATGAAGTCGGGAAGAATTGATCTGCTTGAAAAATATATTTCCAGGTATTCAAAGGGGCCATTCAGGCGAAAACTGTCAAAAATTGACAAAGCTCGAATCATGCTGGATTCGCTTCAAGGGAATCTCAAAGCACAGACACAATGGAATAAAAGCCATCCGCTTTTTGCGAATTGTGATACAAGTAAATTCAGTATCGTTGTAAAAGGATTAAACGGGGAAATGGAAACTGTGTTTGTAAATGAGTTCAATTCTTTGATAAGCGAGTTCAAGAAAGTAAAAGGGGTCAGATTTCCGGCCGGAGTTGTAATTGATTATTCATATTCACCTTCCATTCTTCTTTTTAAAGGTTTTATTGATTGTAAATCAGATGTTGTGAGGGACGAAAAAGATGGACTGTATTGCTACACTTTTACTGGTGTTAATAAGACAATGGAGCTTTTAAATCGTCTTAAACAAAATGTTGTAAAGCTTTTGTCCCAGAGCAGTCGGATTGGAGTACAGGGGACAGCGTCAATAAGTTCTGCAGCTTATATTGTTCGTTTGAGAAAGAATAACAGCGAGTACATTACTTTCTATGGTAAAGAGAATACAACAGACAGGAAAGATGTTGTTGATTTTTATGATTTTTATGATATCAAATCAGATGGCCTGAAAGATATCAGGCTGCAAAATGATTTTTCTCCGATAGTAAAGTTATCTGTGGATGATAAGTCGGATACATGTTACACTTGTAAGTTTTTTGAATTAAAACAGTAAATTCCATTTTTTTGAACTCTACAGATATTTTTGAATGTAACGATGAATCAAATTTAAATGAGGTTAAAGTTCATTAAAGAGGAATTGATCATTCAGAATTTTTAATTCTCTTGCCAGATCCATGACCTTTGATTTCAAATCTTCATCCGGATTTTCTTTATACTGTCCATACAGTTTCAGAAATTCATCAAGTTTTCTCTGATAATTTATTTTTTTATCCAGATCATCGATTTCTTTTTCGAGGTGATAAAAGCTCCCGTCCGAAATTTTTTCGATGAAATCGAAGTAAGATGTTGCTGTGTGGCGAATTATGGTGAGAATCACGGAGATGTTATCGGCAAGGCTCATGAATATATTTACAAGTGAATTTGAGCAACCCTGCAGGTGCATCAAAGCGCTGGCAGCCATTTCGTAATAAAGAGCGATTCTCCCCCGATCGTCAGTATCAGCAAGTACAATGTGGTGATAGGAGCCAGGGTGTTCATACCCGGGGAACAGGCCTGTCTGAATTAATCCGAAATCTGCATTGTCTCTATAAACAACATACTCGTTTCTGAGTCCTGGATGATTTTCCAGCCATTTTCTGATTTCAAGGTCAAAAGCAGAGATATACGGTTTTTGTTTTACAAAGGATTCTGAAGCAACAAGTGAATTCAAAAGTCCGGCAATATATACATTTATTTCCTGATCAAACTCATTTTGCCCGGTTTCTACATGAAGAGCAATTCGGGTTTTTAAAATCTGTTCGAGGAAAAAGAAACTGGTGTTCTGGTTTTCTTTCTGTTCCAAACAAAAAAACGGCCTTATTATTTTGTTCGAGAACATGGCACTCTCCTTATTTGAAAACCAAAATGCTCTCTCTATATATATTATATCGGTTTTTCCATGAAATTTATTAAATTCAGACCTGAATATTTTATGTTTCTGGTGATTTTGTTTTGATTGGTGATTGATCAAAGAGGTTACATTAACAAAATGAGACTGGCGGCCATGATTGCCATTCCGATAATTAAACCATAAATGGAGAGGTGATGCTCACCGTATTTCTGGGCAGAAGGCAGAAGTTCATCAAGTGAAATAAATACCATAATTCCTGCGACAATGGCAAAAATAACTCCAAACATAATTTCACTGAAAAAAGTGAAAAAAATTGCAAACCCCAGCAGTGCTCCCAGAGGTTCTGCAAGACCCGAGATGAATGAGTAGAAAAAAGCTTTTTTACGACTTTTTGTAGCATAATAAACAGGAATTGAAACTGCTATTCCTTCAGGAATATTATGAATTGCAATAGCTGCGGCAATAGATATTCCCAGTGCCGGATCCGAGAGTGCTGCAGTAAAAGTCGCAAGCCCTTCAGGAAAATTGTGTATTGCGATTGCGATGGCTGTAAAAACACCGGTTCGTAGTAATCTGGAATCCCTGTTTTGAATATCAGGTGGAATTTTGTTCAATTCTTCAACTTTGTGCATTTCATGAGGGTTTTCAAAGCCTGGAACCAGTTTATCTATCAGGGCAATGAGTAAAATACCACCAAAAAATGCGCAAACAGTCAGAATGTTTCCATTTTTTGGGCCCATTTCGAGTATAAGTGATTCTCGTGCTTTGGTAAAAATTTCAACAAACGAGACATAGATCATTACTCCGGCAGAAAAGCCCAGAGTGAATGAAAGAAAACGGGTATTCGTATGTTTTGTAAAAAATGCAATTGCACTCCCGATTCCTGTTGAAAGCCCTGCCAGAAGCGTAAGACTGAACGCGAGCAAGATATTGCCAGTTGATAAGTCTATAATATCCATCAAATTCCTGCTAATAAAAATATGTTAATGCATATTTTACTTCACATTTCCCGGACAGTTGTAACTTTTTGATTATATCCAGGTGTGAAATAAAAATAAAGATAATTTAATTAATTAAAAAAGTAAATGTTCTGTAGCCCAGCATTTTTTTATGTTGGAACAAATCTTGCATATAGAAGTGCTGAAAACATACAGCAAAACAGGGAATGTCTGTTGAGGATTAAAATTATTACTGATCTTCAAACTGTTAACTGACAAAATAAAGAAGAGGTTGATATGGCACGAAGCAAAGAAGATATCTATATGGATTTGATAGACAGACTGGTCCGTGATTCACGCGTAAATGCCAGGAAAATGAAAATTGAAATAAAAGATGGCGCTGTAGTACTAAAAGGCAGTGTTCAGTCGCTTTCTGCTCGTGATGCAGCTGAAGCAGATGTGTGGTTGGTTAAAGATGTTAACTCGGTTGAAAATAATCTTGTAATTGAATTCCCTGAATCTTACAGTCGTCCGTCCGATCAGGCTATAAAGGAAAGTGTAAATAGATTAATGAATTGGGATCCGGATCTGTATCTTGAGCGAATTGATGTATTTGTTGAAAATGGGCGAGTTGTACTTGAAGGAGCTGTTAAAACATATGGCAACAAGATGCATGCACAACGGCTTGTTGGTTCAACCGGAGGAGTTATTGAGATATTAAACAGGCTTCTTGTGATTCCGTCCGAGGCATTATCCGATGAGGCGATAGGTCGCAATATAATTAGCAAGTTTAGCAATAATTCCATTATTGATATTAACTCAATTTATATTGAAGTTAAAAATGGGATGGTTACACTCTCGGGTATTGTAAAAAGCCGAAATGCGTTTGAGATTGCAGAAGATATGGTAAGATATACTGATGGTGTAATTAAAATTGAAAATAAACTTGTAATTGCAAAAGACTGATTTTTGGATATATGATTTTGGTTCGGGAGATTAATGGATCTGCTTAATGATTCTCAACGAAAACGCAGCCTGGCTGAAGCTCATCTGTTTGTGGCTGTTGCCAAGGCTGATATGGAAATATCGGTTGAAGAGATTCTGGTTGCTGTATATCAGGCAAAAAAAAGTCAGAATAAACTCGACTGGCTTAATGCAAACAGTACTATCAGGAAATTTATAAAGGGTGATATACATGAAATATTTAATAATTCTGTTTATTCATCCTGGGATTCCTCAAAACATGTTGAAGAGGCGATAAAAATATTAAAACAGGTAAGAAACGATGGCAATTGGGCTGTAAAACTGACCGCAGATAAACTTGAAGATGGTCTTAAAGAATTAGCTTTTGTAGACGGTTATAATTTAAAGGAATCCCAGCTTATTAAAGAGATATTAAGAAGGTTAAAAGAGTAGACACAGATACCTTTTAGATTCAGTTGATATTCTGATAAAGTTACAATAATACAATAAAAAGAACCGCTTCCGAAATCTGCTTTGTAATATTGTAAAGATATCCACCTGACTTGAAGCTGAAGTATAGCTAGCTGGAGAGTTCATCGGGTTAAGTATCAACTCAACCGGTTTAACATTTATGGTCAAAACCGGGTGATATAAATTGCAAAAAATCGTTTTCCAAGGCTATATTTATAATCAGATTGTGGGATCTGGCGGGGGGAAGCTTTTGAGAATCAGAAACTGGAAATGTCCGTTAATACTGCTCTCAATCTGTTTGTGCTGTTTTGCTCAGGAAGATACACTTACCCGGGCACTTTGTAAGCACAATGAACAGATTGTTTCTGAAGTGGATGGAATCAGAGTTCAATACAAGATCCATGGATATACAATTAATGGTAAGACTGCTGGTGGTTATCTTCGTAATAATCCGGCAAGTAATCCTTATTTCAAGCGATACCAGGCATGTAAGACATCTGCATACATTTGTACAGGTTTAGGATTCGGGGCAATAATTACAAACCTGGTGATTGGTAAAGGTGCACCATTAACTTTGGCAGGGGTTGGACTTGCGGGTTTTGGTTTGTATATTAATTTCAGGGGAAATCACCTTTTCAGGGTAGCAATTTATGAGTATAATAAAAATATTTGCAGAATTAAATGAATCTCTAAATTGAAAATCTGCAACCAGGGTTACAATTGCTGCAGATTCCCTGCATCTCTTCTGTGTGATGGGTTTGTGTGACGCGGTATTGGCTAAAGTACTCTCAGGTAATCGTTTCAGTTTTTGGTTATATTTGAGCAAAATGGCTTGGTTTTCCGGAGCTGTAGAAAATGGTTTTTACGCGGCTGCTTTTAGATTTATGCTGGACAAAAGTTTTGTTGGAAAAAATTAATTGCACAAATTGAGAAGCGAGTTTCGTATAGATGGCCAACTGGTATCATTGTGGGCAGGTTTGGAATCGTTTATCTGCCAGAACAGCATTGATGCTTTTCTGGCTGCTTCACCGTCGGTGTCATCACGATCTCCAATAACAACAATCTCATTCGGAGAGATATTCCATTTTTCTGCGATTTCAAGAAATGGTCTTGGTGATGGTTTCAATGCTCCAACAGCTTCAGAAGAAGCGATGGTGTGAAAATTTTCAGGGTTTATGGAAAGATTCTGTAAGCGTTGTTGCACATGGTCGAAATCTGAAAGAACAGCGAGTTTAATATTGGAATTACGGAGTTTTGTCAGCGTTTGATCAAGTTCAGGGCGGGAGTTGCGTAAAAAACGCATTGCATTAATAAAAGCAGGGTAAAAAGATTCAAATATCCATTTCAGAATATTTTCTTCGGATGAGTGTTCGGTTGCAGAGAGTTGTTTGCATATTTCAGAGAGCAAGCGATCTCTGGAGTTTAAATCTTTTCCAGCGAATTGATTGCGAATTTTAAAAAAACGGGGGAGTCTGAGGCAATAGGGAAATACGGCAATTGTGATAAGGGGTCGCATATACCATTGCATCCGATACAATGTACCATCAAGGTCAAATATTAAACCTTTTATTGATTTGTAAACTTTACTCATAGTTAGAGCTGCACTCCCTTGCTGCACAGTAAAGATTGTGGAATAGTTTTTCGATTGTATTGAAAGGCAGTGATGAAAAAGCTATTCTTATAATATCACCTTGAGCGATGATACCGGTGTTGTATTTATCCAGCAGTAATTTTCTTACATTTTCCGTATTGCTACTTGTCAATTTTACGCACATAAAATATCCTGAATTGAATGGAAGGGGAGTGAAAAACTGTTTGTATTCCGGATGATTATTGATAATTTCACATAGTTTTTGATATCGTTTTTTTAATATCTGGTATTTTTGAATTTTTTCGTTCTGGTATTTTTCACTGGAATATGCAAATAATAGAAGTGATTGTGCTATGTTGGATGCATTGGAGATATTTCCTCTTATAGCACCTGCCAGTTTTGCTTCAAGTGCACGATAAAGTTTTTCGGAGCCATTTGCAGTTCCAAAAGTTATGAACCCGACCCTGAAACCCCAGACATAATCCTCTTTAGTGGGACCGTCAAATTTTATCGCGAGAATATTTTCATGAGCATTGGCAAGAAGCGAAAACATTGATTCCATCAAGATACCATTTTCGAAAACCAGACCAAAATAAGCATCATCAATAAATGCCACAATTTCATTGCCTTTGTCAGCTGCTTCAATCAAAACATCTTTGATTTGCTGTGCTTCATTATTGGTTACCGTATACCCGGTTGGGTTATTGGGGAAATTAAGAATAATTATTTTTTTTCCGATTCCACCTTCAAAAATTTTTTCTTTAAGTCCTTCAACGTTAAAACCTGATTCAGAAGTGAACAGAGGAAATGTTTTGATTATCCCGTTATAACCATGTTTGAATATAAGATCATAATTCTCCCAATAGTAATTGGGAGAAATGATAGAATCATTTTTATCAATAAAAAGGTATCCTGCCATGGACAGACCATGTGTCAGCGCGCTTGTAACAACAGGAAGGCTGAAAGATTTACCGTCTAACGAAGGGTTTTTTTTGGTGAGGACATCTTTCCACGCAGAGCGTATCTCTGCACGTCCATAGCTGGAAGCGTACGAGAAGCCTTCTTTTTCTTTGAGTAAGACCAATGAATCAATTGATTCCAGTACCATAGGTGACCCGTTATCTTCAAGAGCCGTTCCGATAGTTGCATTAATCTCTTTGCCTTTTGCCTCTGAAGATTGGGATAATATTCCCTGTTTCGGGAAATAAACCGTTTTTCCTTTGTTTGAAAGAAGCTTTAGTACTGTAGGATTTTCCAACTGAATAATAGAGTTCAGTTCTTTTGCCTGCGGATCGAAACTCATCATAACTCCTTAATGGCCTATCACAAAAACAGCCAAAAAACAGCATCGTAGATGTTGTTTTTTGGCTGTTTTTATTATTTAGTATATATCGCACAATTTCCGGTTTTGAAATATAGTTTCAAGTGCTGATTTGTGTCAAAAGAAAAACTGATTTTCTACACATTTATCACATTTTCCTGATGATTCTCGCTGATGCAATCAAGGTGCCCGGGGAACGAAAAAGATGAGGAAGAATGGTTAAACGGTTCGTTTTTAAATCAGACAGAATGATTTCGCAAATTCATCTTAAACCGTAAGTGAAAAGAGTATATAATTGTTAAAAAAGGAGGAAATATCAAGCTTGTTTTTTTTAACCAGGGATATCTGGTACAAAAAGAACCTGTAGCATCATTAAAAAAGTTACCAGGTTTACAGCTTGTAATTCTGGATATCGTTTCACATCCGGATTCAATTCAGGCACAATGTGCTGTTGATGTACTTAAGAAACTGAAATGCCAGATGGTGTTTACAATTAACGAAATGGGCGTTGACACAGAAGGGGTAATTCATGATTACATTGAAAAAAATAATATGATTCATATTAACTGGTGTGTTGATGATCCGTTTTATGAAGAGATTATGTTGAAAAAAAAATCGCGTAAGTATTGCGGAAGAATAGATTTTGTCTCAGATAAGGACTATGTAGATAAAATGAGAGCTGCGGGTTTCAATGCTTTTTTCATGCCGCTTGCAACTGATCCTGGTATTTACTATCCGATGAATCTGAAAAAAGAGGTCCAGGCTGCATTCGTAGGGAATTCGTATCTTAAACAGATTGATGTATATACAAAAGGATTTGAAACGCTTTTTGATGAAATGTTTCCTTATTTAGTAAAAATTATTTACCAGTATAGAACAAACACCGAACTTGACATTGGGTATCTGTTGTTTAAAAAGATCTCATCACTGAATTTATCGCCGGATATAAAAATAAGAAAAGCTGTATTTGTTTTTAAACATCTTGCAAGCTACATGCACCGAAAAGAGACTGTTAAGCAGCTGGCAGAATCAATCGATGGTTTCCAGGTGTTTGGTGATTCAGGCTGGTTGAGAGAAGTTGACGAACAAAAGCTGGGCAGGGTTGCTTATGGAGATACGCTCAGGGAATTATATAACAGGACTGCTGTTAATATAGATATTAACCGTATAGTTATCCGCAATGGTTTTACTCAAAGGGTATTTGATGCTCTGGCGTGCAATTCATTTATAATTACAAGCGAAAAGCGTATCGTAAAAGAATTTTTTGAATCAGAAGGAACCAAAAGGGAACTGGTAACATTCAGGTCTGTCGAAGAGTTAAAGGATCTTGTAAATTATTATTTCAAACACGAAACGGAACGTGAGCTGATTGCCCAAAAGGGTTACCAAAAGGTTAAATCGATGCATACATACGATCACAGGATATCAGAAATGTTCAAGATTATTTCAAAAGAATTATAGATTGTTAAATAAAAGAAGAGAAAAGTAAAATTTGTATAACGGAAGGAAAGCAGAAATCCATTAATAAAAATAATTATTATTAAGCAGAGTATAATTAAAATTCAGACCCTTCTATTAAACATTCACGCTATGGCACTTCTGTTGCTCTTTTTATAAGGTGAATGCTTCCGCTCACCAGTATAAATTGCACAGGACGTTGCCATGAAGCTGATAGTAAGTTTTGCCAGCCTTATCACTGTAATGTTCACCACATGTTTACTCATGTATGTGATTTCCTTCGACAGCAAGAGTTCCCAAAGTATATCACCAGATGTTACTATCAGAATGGAAGCCAAAGACAGTATCCCTGTGTTTTCGTCGAGAGAAATCACTGTTGATGCATGTGGAATTGATCAGATTGATTATCTGGTCCTTACATCTGAAAACAACTGGTTATGGGAAAGTCCCGACTCCCTTATAAACAAAAGTACATTAAGGGGAAAAATGCCTCTGTCCTTTATGGTTTCTTTTTCTGATACAGGATGGAAATATATTCAGTGTGTTATTCAACTTGCATCTGGCGAAAGTGTAATCAGATCCGTACAGGTTTATGTCTATTCACCACTTTTACCAAAGGTCATAGAGTGTAGTGGTGATACAATCCTGTTTTATACACCTGCTGTTGAGGATAATGTAAGTTATGTCTGGGAATTCAGAGGTGGACCAGTGATATATACCAATTTGGCGCAATCCCGAATTCAATTAAAACAGAAATTACCACCCGGAGGCAGACTTTATGTAAAAACAGATGGTGTTGTTTCACCTTCAATTCCTTTCCAGCTCCAAAGTAATTAATTCAGGGTTAATATCAATGTATGATACCAGAGTGTTTCTGGGTACCTGTGGTTTTACATACAATCATTGGAAAACTGTATTCTATCCTCTTCATCTCCCTAAAAGCAAGTGGTTTGAATATTATGTAAAATGGTTTAATTCTGTAGAAATTAACGCATCATTTTATCGTATCCCTGCGATAAAAACCGTTCAGGGATGGGAAAGGCGAGCTCCAAAAGAATTTTGTTTTGCTGTAAAAATATCTCGGCTAATAACACACGTAAGAAAACTCAAAAATTGTGAAAAGGAGGTTGACTGGTATTTTTCGGTTTTTGAGCCTCTCAGGAAAAAAATCGGTGCAGTTTTGATTCAGTTACCACCAACTATGAAATATAATCCCGATCGTCTTTATTCTTTTTTCCATTTTCTTCCGCAAACATATCACTTTGCCTTTGAATTCCGAAACAGGGAATGGTACAGAGAGGAAACTTACCAGTTGTTAAAGGATAACGCTTATTCATTTTGCATTCATGATATGGGGGAACTGAAAACAGACCGAATTATAACTTCAGATACTGTATATGTAAGATTTCACGGATTTGATTCCCTTTATGGTGGCGATTACAAGATTGAAACTCTGAAAAACTGGGCTAACTGGATCAGGGAATGTTTAAAATCTGGTAAAACTGTTTTTGCATTTTTTAATAATGATATTAGTGGATTTGCTGTAAAAAACTGTTTGATATTGAAAAAACTGGTTGGCAGATTGTAGCTGTTTGTCGAAACGTTGCATGCAGATTTCTACACACAAACGTTACAACACAGCATTTAATTACATCTGTCTGGAAAGTGTCTGCAGTCTTTTTATCCGCTCTTCCATAGGTGGGTGGGTACTGAACAGTGAAGAGAATCCGCCTTTAAACGGATTGACAATAAAAAGATGGGCTGTTGATGGTTCTCCACTTCTAAGCGGCATTATTTGTGCGCCTTTTTGCAGTTTGGCCAGTGCATTGGCTAATGCCAGAGGCTTTCCTGACATTTTGGCACCCTTTTCATCCGCAGCATACTCTCTTGAACGTGAAATCGCCATCTGAATCATCATTGCTGCCAGAGGAGCAAGAATTGCCATGGCAAGAGCTCCGAACACACCACCGCTGCGATTGTTATCACTTCTCCGCATTCCCCCACCCCAGATTGCAGACCACTTAATTATATGTGCAATCCAGGTTATTGCTCCCGCAATAGTTGCAGCTATTGTGCTTGTAAGGGTGTCCCGGTTGCGCACATGTGCAAGTTCATGCGCCATAACACCCTCCAGTTCGTCTTCATTGAGTATTCTCAGAATTCCTGTTGTTGCGGCAACAGAGGCGTGATCGGGACTGCGGCCAGTGGCAAATGCATTTGGTGATTCGGAATTTATAAGGTATACTCTGGGCATTGGCATCTGGTTTTTTTCTGTAAGTCTTTTAACAATTCTGTAAAGCACAGGAACATCCGATTCGCTGACTTCCTGTGCTCTGTACATACTGAGTACTATTTTATCGGAGTACCAGTAACTGATAAAATTCATTGATCCTGCAATTATCAGAGCAATAAATGCACCCTGTGAGCCGCCTAACATATTACCGAAAACAACCAGTAAACCTGTAAGAGTTGCAAGAAGGACAGTTGTTTTCATTGTGTTCATTTTGACTCCTTGAAGTAAGTACTACCAAGTTATTTCTTAAATTTGTATTTCCCCTGTCATGTGGGGATTTATTACCAAGTCTGGATAGTAATGATCTCTTTTTACCTGTTTATATCTGATGTGTCGGCAACTACGCTGCACGCTCAATACCCTAAGAGGGCGATAGTGTTCTTCAGAGTACCGAATCCTGGCGCTAATGCACCCGAAAGGACAGGGATGTTACCATCCAACTTAAAATAATATACGTACATCAATACATGAATATTGCAAAATGTATACACGGTTAAGCAGTGAAAACAAGGTTATTTATAGGGGAATCGCTCCCAGGTTTTATCCACGAATTCCTTGAATTCTTTTTCGAATCTGGATCTGGGAAACCGTTGTGCGTTTTTGCGGATTTGTTCAGGATCAAAAGTATCTTCGGTTTTGATAAATTTTTTAATTACTTCAATCAGGTTTTCCGTATTTTGTTTATGGAAAAATAGGCCGGTTTTGTTTTCGATAACAGTTTCCAGCGTACCACCTCTTCCATAGGCAAGTACAGGTAATCCTGATGCCTGTGCTTCTACATTTACAATACCGAAATCTTCTTCAGCAGAAAAGATAAATGCACGTGCATTGCTCAATAATGTTTCTACTTCATATGCCGGTAAATATCCTGTAAATGTAATTGTGGGTCCTGCGATTTTTTTGAGGTTTTTCATATCCGGTCCGTCTCCAACAACAACCAGCGGAAGTTTCAGTTTGTTACAGGCTTTGATTGTTAAATCAATCCTTTTGTATGATACAAGCCGTGAGATGGTTATAAAGTAGTTATCTTTATGGTTTCCTATGCGGAACCTTTCAACATCAACAGGCGGATAAATGACTTTTGCTTTTCTGTTATAACATTTATTGATTCTGTGAGCTATATATTCGCTATTGGCGATAAATTCGTTAACCCGATTTGAGGATATCAAGTCCCAGATTCTTATATAGTGAAAAATGGAGCGCACGATGAGACTTTTGAAGCCTTGAGAAATCCCTGCTGCTTCCAGGTATTCAAATGTAAGATCCCAGATATAACGCATGGGGGAGTGACAGTAGCAGATATGAAGCTGGTCGGAGGAGTTTAAAACACCTTTTGCCACAGCATAGGATGAAGAGATGATAAGTTTATGTTCTCTAAGATCAAACTGCTCAACAGACATCGGGAAAAACGGTAAAAAGAAACGGTGATGATTTCTGCTGAATGGAATTTTCTGAAGGGTAGAAGTCTTGATCGGGACATTTTCCCATTCAGTGTTTTTCATCTGCTTTCTATCGTGGAAAAGTGTGTAGATTGTTCCCGGATAGAGTTTGTAGATTGATTTTAAAACGCTTTCAGCTCCGGCAAGAGTAACAAGCCATTCATGAATAATTGCAGTTCGAATCATTAGAGCAGATTATATAATTTTTGTAATTGAATGAGTATAGTTTTAGAGGAGTACAACGCTTTTTATGGATTAATTCAATTTTGTGTATTAAAAAAAAGTGCATAAAAGCGGATAAAGTTTTATATTAGTGTGTTATTTATAAATCCAGATTGAATGGAGTATTTTAATGTATCGTCCTCAGATAAAGGTATGCGATTGCACAATTCGTGATGGCGGATTAATGAACAATTCTCATTTCTCTGTAGAAACAGTCAGAAAGGTGTTTCAGGCTTGTTGTGCCGCTGGTATTGATATTGTTGAACTTGGGTATCGTAACAGCAAAAACATGTTTTCTCCCGAAAAATATGGTGCCTGGCGTTTTTGTGATGAAGAGATGTTGAGAAAAGTTGTTGGCGATCAGAAAAATCCTGATGTAAAAATTGCGGTTATGCAGGATGCGCACAAAGCTGATGCTGTAGATATATTACCAAAATCCGAGAGTGTTGTAGATATTATCAGAGTAGCTACTTATGTGAAAGATATTGATAAAGCGATTGCTTTAGCAAATAGTGCAACAGAAAAAGGATATGAAGCTACGATTAATATAATGGCAATTTCACACTGTCTGGAAAGAGAACTTGATGAGGCTTTAGCGCAGATAGAAAATGAAACATCGGTAATTGCCTGTTATATTGTTGACAGTTTTGGATCGCTGTATTCAGAAGATGTCGATTATCTGGTAAACAAATACAGCCGCTATCTGAAGTCCAAAGAGATAGGTGCACATTTTCATAATCAGCAACAATTGGCTTACGCAAATACGATAGAAGCAATAATCAAAAATTCAAATTACCTGGATGGAACACTGTTTGGATTAGGGCGTGCTGCAGGAAATTGCCCGACAGAACTGCTGATCGGGTTCCTTAAAAATCCAAAATATGATGTAAGGCCGCTTCTGGGTATTATCGGATCAGAAATATTGCCCATGCAAAAGCAGATTACCTGGGGATATAATATTCCTTATATGCTTTCAGGAATGTTGAATATTCATCCTAAAGAAGCGCTTGCACTTATGGATTTGCCAGATGACGATCCACTCAAGACCGATTTTGTTGGTTTTTATGAGAATATAACTGCAGAAATCGATTCCTGATCGTTTTTACATGAGGTGACGCAGAGTCCAGACAAGCTTGGGAAAATTTCCCAGGCTTGCCCTGAAAATTTTGGACATGGTCAGATCCTTTTGAGGTAATGAGGAGAGGATTGCTGCTCCACGATTGTAATCCTCATCGGGAATTGAAACAAGGGTGTTTTTTACTTTTGCTAATTTTATATGACGTTTGCCTTTTGCTTTTAGCCAGGCTGCTTCATATTTTCTGCAAATAGATAGAATTTGCGAGTTATTTGTTGCATTAACCATTTCAAAAGCGTATTGTCCGGCGAGTTTTCCGGATAAAAGGGCTTCTGCAATTCCAGCACGTGATATAGGGTTTATAGCACTGGCAGCATCACCGGTTTTAATAAGTCGAGGTGCAGTTAGTGATACTTTTTTGTTTGTACAAGGAATTGAGCCCGCAAATCTTTTGATAATTCTGACTCCGGGATAATATTTGTTGATAAATGAATCAAGAAGTGTTTTGAGATTGTGGTTAGAACAAAACTGTTTTCCGATAACTATTCCGATGTTGGCACCATTTGCTTCTCTTGGGAAAACCCATGCATATCCTCCTGGTGCAAAATTTCCCCCTAAATAGATATGTATCATGTCTTGTTTCTGATCTATCTGTTCAACCCATGCAAAATGGGCTGGTTCCAGATCTAGAGGTTTGCAGGAGATGCTTTCTTTTTTTCCAAAACATCCGATTGGTCCCGATGCATCAATAACAGTTTTTGCCTTGATAGAAGTATCGTTTTGAAAACGAATTGTACGAAAATGATCATTACAGGGTAAAATAGCACTGACTTTTTGTCCAAAAAGGCATCTAACTCCATTTTGCTCAAGGTGATATGCCAGGTCTTTTTGCATTTTCGTGCGATCAATTATATAACCACCAAATTTGTCTGTATAGGTAACAGTACTGTCATTTGGGGCATGAAAGCATGCGGAGTGAATTTCCTGACGAATCCAGGAGGGGTCTACAGAGATAGAGTTGTGAAATCCAAGCTTGCCGATACCTTCAGCACATGGTATCGGTTTTTCCCATGGAATAGTTTTATCCACGAGCAGGATAGATAGTTTTTGGTAGTTCTTAATCAGGTTCATGCCGGCATTAAGTCCGGCCGGACCTGCGCCGATGATGACGATATCATACTGTTTTTCGAGACTGGATTTGGTCATCTTGTTTTTCTGACTACTGAGATTAGAGAATAAAATGCATCATAATATAAAATAAGGAATCATGAATAGGAATCGCATAAATTATATTAAATTTTTGTTAAAATGCGCCCTTAGCTCAATGGATAGAGCATCTGGCTTCGGACCAGAGGGTTGGGGGTTCGACTCCCTCAGGGCGTACCATATATTTGCCTTGAAATTGCTCGTATTCTTTACGAAACGGCATTTTCAAGGTTTTTTTATTTGCTTCCACATTAGCATATATAAAAAAAGAGCAGCTTGAAGCTGCTCTTTTTAATTACATTTCTTAAATTTAATTGTTTATTTCTTTTTTTTCGGTTCCTCATCATTGAAATAAGGATTATCCGGATCCAGCTCTTTAGCTTTGTTAAGATGTGTTTTGTACAGTTCGTCTTTTTTTTGTACTTTATATAATTTTGCAAGACCGAACTGTGCAAGAGCCATTTTTGGATCTACTTCAAGAGCTTTTTTAAAATAGTTTTCGGCTCTGTCGTACTCTTTTAAAGAGAGATGAGCTTCAGCCCTTCCATAAAAAGCTGGAGCGTAATCGTATTTGATATACAAAGCAGATTTGTATGATTCTATAGATTCTGCATACTTTTTCTGAAGTCTTTGAGTAGTAGCCACTGCCATGATACCTTCGAAATTGAGCGGATCAGATTTACGGATTTGGTCTGCGACTTTAGCAGCATCATCATACTTACTCGCTCCAACAAGTTCATGGAAAAGAAGGATGCGATGTTTGTTATCTTTGCTGATTGATGCAAGATCACTGATTTCCTTAAGGGCTTTATCCTGTTTATTCTCTTTTTTATACATGGTGTACAAGCGCTCCCGTACATCCGGGTCCTTGCTTTTTAATTCTTTGGCTTTTTCTAAAAGCTCCAGGGCTTTAGCCTGCCTCTGGGTTTTTTCATAAGCATCCACAAGCATCAGGATAACCTTAACATCACTTGGTTTAGTAGTAAGGTACATTTCCAGATTAGTAATTGCTTCTGAATAATTTTTTTTCTCGTAGAAGATTTCACCGATTCGCCTGTTGGCACTGAAATCTTTTGTGTTAAGTTCAGCATATTTTTTCAATGCCGCAAGCTCTTCATCGGTTTTTCCCAGTTTGCCGTTTACTTCAGATAGCACTTTCCAGACATCCGGATTCTTTTCATCAAGCTTTGCTGCAGAATTTAGCATTGACGCGCTTTGTTTGAGAGTTTCTTTTTTCTGAGAATATATAGTACCTAATCTGATATAGTTTCTGGGATCTTTGGGATATGCCTTTATATTGTCATTGTAGGATTTTACTGCTTGTTGGGTGTCCGGTTTTTCAACAAGAAATGCTCTTTTGTATGAAATGTCAGGATCTTTTACATCTGCAAGTGATAGATAAGCGGCATAAGCATCTGCAGCCTTTTGCGGTTGGTTTACTTTTTCGTAACAGATCCCAAGAGGTTTAAGAACTTCTTTGAGCATTGATGGTTTAACATTTTTTGATTTCCAAACTTTGTTGAACAGTTCTGCAGCTTTTTTGAAGTCATTTGTTTCAAAATAGGATTTTCCGAGATATGACAGGTATTGTAGATCCTGGAGCTTGGGATTTTTAACCAGTTCAAGATATTTGATAGCATTTTTATATTGTTTGCTGTTATGGTCATGTATACCTACTGTAAGTGCAATATCTTCATCTGAAGAATTTTTCTCAAGATATTTTTTAAAGGTTTTGATAGATTGATCTTTATTCCCAAGCTTTCCTTGAAGTTTTCCAAGCTCTTTTATCTCTTCTTTAGCATTGGGGTTCAGTATGACAACCTGCTCATAAGTGATAACAGCATTTTTGGTGTCACCACTTTTTGCCTGACATTGAGCATAGGAAGAGAGCAGACCAATGTTTTTGGTATCTGTTTCGAGGGCGCCCTTATACATTTTTACTGCATCAGCGTATTTACCCTGTTTTTTGTAAATATTGCCCAAAGCTGCATAAATCTCTGCATCAGCTTCTCCAGCTTTGATTGCAGCATTACCGACAGTAACTATTTCATCATCAAGTTTCTTTTTTATAAGGATACTCATGTAATCCTTATAGATACCTTTTATAGATGGATCTATTTTACGTGCGGCTCTGAATGAAACCAACGCACCGTCAACATCCTTCTGTTCATAAAGCAATGCACCCATACTTTTACGAGCTTCGGCTGTTGATGGTTTAAGTTCGATGAATTTCCTGAGGTTTTCAATGGCATCATCTTTCTTGCCTTCAGACATGGCTATTTCATATAAACTTTTGAAAACCTTTGGAGCTTTGGGAGTAAGTTGCGCCAGTTCTTCGAGCAGTTTTCTGGCTGTATTTACATCCTTTTCGTTCATACTGTAAGTAATAAGTCGCTGACGAGATTCTATGTTTTTCTTGTCTGCTGCAACAATTTTTTTATCAAGTTCAGCAAGCGCCTGACGTTCTTCTTTAACTTTTTTGTTATTACCGGCTTTCTCAAGTGCCTGTATCAGGTTAAGCCGTATTGATACATCATTACCTCTGATTGTCTTTGCTTTAAACAGGTGATCTGCAGCTTCTTTATGCCGATTAGTATTTGAATATCCGTTAGCGAGCAAAAGACGCGCTTCAAGATCCTCAGGATTTTCAGTCAAAACCTTTTCCAGACTTGCAACACCGGCTTCATACTGTTTACGTTTTATCTGAATGGCACCAAGTCGTTTATTTGCAGTTTTATGAAGAGGCTGGAGTTTTAACAGCTCTTTATAAGCAGTCAATTCTCCATCTTCATTATTCAGTTTACCGTATACCTCTCCAAGAGTTTCCCAGATAATTGCAACTGTATCGGTAATGCCTGAAGCAGTTCGTAAATATTTAACAGAATTGAGAAGAGTTGCTTTATCTTTTGAGTAAATAAGGCCAAGTCTCAGGAAGTTGCGGTAATCTTTGGGATACTCCTTGATATTTGTTTCATAAATTTTAATGGCATTCTCTTTGTCGCTTTCTTCGCGAAGATAGGCTTTCAGAAAAGAAGCTTCTGCATCTTTGATACCTGGAAGCCGGGTATAAGCACTGTAAGCATCTGCTGCTTTAGTTTTATCACCGCTTTTTTCATAACATTGTGCAAGCGGCAGCAATACACTGGCCATAAGTTTGGCCGATGGTTTAGCTGTTCTTACCTGTTCGAAACAGGTTATGGCCTGTTTACAATTATTCGTTTTGTAGTAAGAGTCGCCAAGTGCAAAAAGCAGATTTGTAGACAAAAGCTTTTTATCGGTAATTTTTGACAGGTATTTTATCGCACTTTCATATTTTTTGCTTTTATATTCAAACAATCCGATTTTTGATGCAATATCCTGATCATCTTTAACTTTTTCCAGGTACTTTTTATAAATATCTATTCCTTCACTCTCTTTTCCGGATTTCAGGGTGAGATCACCCAGAATTTTGTATTCTTTTGTTGCTTCAGGATTAAGAAGGACAATCTGCTGATAAGAAACAACAGCATTTTTTGTGTCTCCTGAAGCAGCCTGGCATTGGGCAAGTTTATTGAGAAGTCCGATATTCTTTTTATCAAGATTTATGGCACTATTGTACATTTTAATTGCATTTGCATAATCTTTCTGCTTTTTGTAGATATCTCCAGCAGATTCATACATCCATAAATCGGCATCTTTCATTGATATTGCTTTCAGAATAACCTTAAGAGCTTCATTTTCGAGTTTCTTATCAAGTGCAATTTTACTGTAATTTTTAAAGTAGCCTTTAGCTTGAGGATCAAGGCGTGATGCTTTACGATACATTTCAAGTGCACCATCAGGATCTCCACTTTCATTAAGGAGATCACCGAGTGTTATAATCGAAGCGATATTACTTGAATCCAGAAGAACAAAATTTTTCAGATAAAGCATTCCATCTTTTTTGTTACCTTCTTTCAAAGACATTTCATAAAGATGCAGAAATGGTTTCGGATCATTTGGTGTAAGGAGTGCCAGCTCTTTGAACAGATTCATTGCGGTTTTTGAATCATTTTTCTTAAGTGAATAATCAGCCAGTCTTCGGCGTGATTTGATATCTTTTGGATCGAGTTCGACAATCTTTGGGTCGACAGCAGCAAGTTTTTCTATATCATTTAATTTTTCATAACAAACAGCCAGTTTTTTCCAGTAATCAAGATCTTTTGGTTTTTTGGATAAGATGAATTCAAAATGAGGTGCAGCACCGCTGTAATTATTATTAGAATAGAGAATTTCTGCAAGAATGAGTCTGGATTGCATTGATTGTGAATTCAAAGCAATTGCAGATTCAGCAGCATCACGTGCCATTTCCCATTCCTTTAGATTTGATGCTGCAATTGCCAGTCCTTCTGCTGCACTTGCGCTTTTTTGCAGCAGAAGGCTTTTTTTGAAATATTGCAAAGCGCCCTTATAATTTTTCGCTTTAAGTTCAAGATTACCATGCGCAAGCAGTGCTCCAGGGTGACTGGGATTGGATTTGAGTGCACTGTTATAACATTCGGCAGCTTTTTTCAAAGCGTCGGGATTTTCTTTGTGATTCTCGTAAGCTTCACCAAGCATAAGCCAGACTTCAGCTGTTTTTGATTCAGGTTCAAGTTTTTCGCCATACAGAATAGCTTTTTCATACTTTTTTTCATCGACAAGTTTTTTCAACTTTTCGTCAGCCGAAATATTTAAAATCATAGCCAAGATCATCAGTAAGGTAAAAGTGGTATTTCTACTACTAATGACACCCATTAAGCACCCCCTGTTTTATTAAGATAAGATACATTTGCATTCTTCATTTTGTTAAAAATATCCGGAAGGTAAGAAAATCATTTGCTAAAATCATATAATTCTGACATCTGAAAATAGTCAGATGCGATAAATATATTCTCAAAATAAAATCCGCATACAGTTCTGCCAAGAAGCATAACCGGTTTTCATCTTTCTTTTGAAAATTGCAGCCATAAGACCGCTGAACATTACATATTATATATAGTGATATAGTGTACATGAAAAGACAACAGTTAAATCCTTAAATTTACACCGTTTCCGATAGGAACAAGTCAAAACTTTTTAAATCTGGCTTGTTTTCAGGTTAAATCTTGTTTATAAGAAAGCAAAAAGAGTAAGAGATTCCTAAAAAAAATTAATTAAAACAGCTGATCTATTTGGCATCGGTATGTTTATTCGACTATATTTTCAGTGCTCTTTTTAAAAATTCATGTTCATTATATTTTCATTAAAATGAAATCCGGTAATTACTTTGTTAATTTGTCAGAGATAATTCCTGAAAAAAACAGGAGATTTCAGGCCATGATGCATTATCTTTAGTACAGGTGTGTTCATCGGGCCTGTTGTGATGATAAAAGAGACCGTTTCTCGCTCCATGCCCGGCGACCAACTAAATGAGGCATTTTATCATAATTTCTGATGCAGATCGCGCAAAGGATCATTACTGTTCAGATAGTATGTCTGCAGACATGGCTGTGTCATGGATTATCTAATGTAAAAATTATAACCATATGTTTGAAACCACAAGCAGTATGAACATTAGTCAAAGTAAGATCAATTTTTATATGGGTTAAATTTCATGCATTATTTCCGTATCACTGTAGTTCAAAACAATATCCTGATGCGAATAACTTTGGGAACATTTAAAAAATGTAACAATGACTTATTAAATGGTGATCTGATATGAGAAATTGTTTTTATGCTCTTCTGACATTTTTTATCACTTCTGCATCATTCATTCATGCGCAAACATTGTTTTCAGAGCGGGATGCAGTACTGGAAGCTGTTGAGAATAATCTATCTGTCAGCATCCTGAAACTGGAACAGCACAAGGCTGCTTTAGCAAAAGAAAACCTGCATTCCCAATGGTCCCCCCAATTGTCTTTGAATCTGCAACAGGATTTAATACCTTATAATGTTTTTGCCGAGGCCAGCTCTAATTGGATAAAAGATTCAGAACAGCTTTCTGAAACCGCTTTTAATTTAAGTATTCAGCAGGCACTTCCGGGTGGTGGAAAGGTGTTATCTGAATTTCATACGAAAAGAACAGATGCCTTGGGAAATAATTCAGTTTTATATAACACCGGCGGATCTTTGAAGTTGTTACAACCCCTTTTGAAAAATGCATGGGGAAATGATCCTGTAAAGAGTTTAATTTACACTCAGACTCTAGATCAAAAACAGTTGACACTATCACAGAAAAGGACAATAATCGGCATTATTTCAGAAACCAGGAAACAATACTGGAATCTTTTTGAAAACCAGGCACTTATCAGGTTGTATGAAAAACAGAGAGAATACTCTGCAAAACGTCTGGGAGCGGATCGTGAAAAGCTTGCAATTGGTTTGGCAACACCAATGGATACTCTTAATGCAGCTCTTTCATTCATGAAAAGCACTACAGAAATTATGCGTCTGGAAGGTGATATGGTAATTGCCCACAAAGAGTTTTCCAATGTTCTGGGCAGGGATACGCTTGATATTGTTTTCAGTTTAACAGACTCGATTTCATTCTATTCTCTTCTTCCAACAGAAGAACTTATTGAACAGGCGATGAAGTTTGATCCGCAACTTGATATTTTCAAATTAATGCATGACAAACTGCTTCACGAGCAAAGCAGTGCCCGTAACCAGTTGCTTCCAGAACTGGATTTTCAGGCTGCCTATGGGTATGATGGTATAAACTCGAAGTTTTTTGGTAATAATCAAAACTATAATCAGAATCTTGTTTTTTCCCTTATAGCCGGTTACTCGTTACCAATTCGGAACAAAAGAAATCAGGTTACATCAAAAGAACTTGAGATTGAGGAGAACCGGATTCAGCAAAAACAGCATGTCAACGAACTTCGTATCAAAATAGACGAGCTCAGGACTGCATGGGAAAAAGAACTTGCGATGCTTGATGTACTCCAAAAAACAAAAGAGATTGCTGACAAGCAGCTTGAAGCTGCACAGGCTGGATATAATTTAGGTACAATCGACAGATTATCTCTTGTTGATGCCGAAAATTCCTTCCTTTCTGCATCAATCGATCTGCTTCGAAGTCAATTAACCATGAAAAGAATCCTGATTGTAGTGGAAGAAGTTACCGGTACAGTAATGGAAAGATTTGGAGTAGCTATAAATGAGTAAACGAACAAACCTGTTATTATCAACAATAACAATATTTCTGATGTTGTGTAATAAAGAACAGAATCAACAGGAATTACAGAAGCATGTTGTCGGTAAAACCGGGCTTCGGGATGTAATTTCACAAACCGGTGAAGTCCGCTCTCTTATAACAGTTGAGCTGAAGTCTGAAGCAAGCGGACGAATTGATACTATTTATGTCAAGGAAGGGCAGGCTGTAACGAAAGGTGAT
>DATGNN010000032.1:0-3194 GCA_035306725.1 Chitinispirillaceae bacterium
ATTACTTTCGTACATCATTATACGATGCGATCTCTTTGGCTTACCCGCACCTGCAACTAAAGCGATATCCAATAACCTTTAAACTCACAAAACAGCACTATGGAGACCTTTGTACCCCAGTTGCCAGACAAATTGCTTTTAATGAAAATATTTCCTGTATAGAGGTGGCGAAAAGCATTCTTCATACACTGAAAAAAAATCCTGTTACCGGAAATACCCCAAAACCTGCACAAAGTAATATCCTGAACGGGTTTATTAATTTCAGATTAAACAGATCATTTCTGAACCTCAATACAGTTTCTGTATGTTCAGAAACTGTACCAAACCTGGATGATAATCAATACGGAAAAATTTACTATGAATATCCTGAGCTGAAGGAAGCTTACAAGCAGCTTATATCATCATCAGAAATTATTGGAGATATAGAAAATGCCGATCCTGAAAATTTAATACTTAATGAAGAAGTTTTTTTGATGAGAGAAATTGTTCTTGCAGAACCGCAGGAGATTATTTCAGGAAATGGTACAAGATATTTTTGCATGAGATTATGCCGGGCTTTTAGCCGGTTTTATCATACCTGTCCTTTATATACATCAGATAACAAACAGACCCGTGCACGTTTTTTATTAACGAAAGCCTTTTATAATCGCATGATTTTTGTTTTGAAAAAAGTAACTGTAATCAACGATTTTTAAAATGCTCGGCCAGATTGCTTAGTTGTCCCTTTGTAGGACGCACTTTTGGAGCTTTATTTCCCAGCCCTTTCATAGACAGAGAAATCCGTCGTTTTTTTACATCTACCTTCAGGATTTTAACATCGACCTTGTCGTTAACAGATACAACCTGTTCCGGATTTTCAACATATTCATCTGCCAATTGACTGATATGAATAAGCCCGTCACAAACAGCATTAATATTAACGAACACACCAAATGGAGTGATATTGGTAACGGTTCCGGAAACGATTGCCCCTTCCTGAACTTCAGCAAGCTTAAGTTTCCTTTTCACCTTTGGCACTGTTTGTGTTAAATATTTCGCACCTGCTTTTAACTGTGCAATAATTTTTTTATCAAGATATAGCTTTTTTTCGATATCATCTGCATTAAAAGAACGCAGGATGTCCGGGTCCCGCACAATTGTATCAACAGAAACCGCCAGTTGTTCACTTATTTCAAAAATCCATGTATAAAAATCTGGATGGAGTAATGTACGGTCCATCAAATTAACTGAATCAGGAATAACCAAATAACCAGCCATATTTCTGAACATGATTTCTGTCATCCCGGTAATTTTCAGTAGATCATTTTTTGTATTGATCATTTTATCCGAATTTTTAATTTCTCTGGCAATACTTTCTGGAATTATTTCCGCTTGAACAAGAGCTGAATCCAGAATGTTTTTGATCTGCACACCCTCGTAGAGTTTAGTCTGAATTATTATTCTCAAGACTATTTGCAGAAACTTTTCAGTAGATAAGAGGTCCTGAAAAGCATGAACTGAATAATACGAGGAACCGATTTGCGGAATCAGGGATAATGGTTTTATATATTGTAATCCGATGCCATAAAGTTTTCTCTGGTTTTCATCAAGCAGAGAGTCAAATTCGCTTTTCATCCATTCTGATTCAGCAGAATTATTATCAGATTTTCCAGAATTGAAATATTTAATCTGCGGTGCTTGCTCAAAACCGGAAGTAGCCATTTTCAAAACCGATTCCGCCACTGATGCCTGGTCATTATTAATAATGATAATTGTGTCTGGCTTATGCCGGTTTAAAAACTGTTTTAATCTTTCACTGGCAAACGTTTTACCTTCAGGAGGTTTCTTTTCTGATGTTGTTCCGAGCAAATTGCCTTGACCACTCAAAGCAATTAACTGAATATTTTTCCTGGGTGCAGCATTGGCAATTAAAAAAGCAGATCTGTTTGTGCTTTCCGTAGCCTGGTTTTTTTCCAGATCAGTAATTATAATCTGTTCAACCCACTGCTGAGCTTCTTCACGAACTCTTGATTTAACGTCTCTCTCTATTACGGACTGCAAAAGCCGCGTCCAGCAATCGTCAATAGTTTCGCATAACAGATCAAACCATATAGTTGCAGGGTTTTCGATAAAATGATGTCGAAACAACTCAGTGATCCGAAAAAGTTGAACACCCAGTTTCAACCGGATCTCTTTTTTATCTTCTGCAATCATCAATTTTAAAATTTCTTCTTTTGAAATTTCCTGGATCGGGATCTGCTTATCTGCATATTGTGTGAAGTGTGGATCATTCTTTTTTTTAGGTGTTACCTCAACAAATCCATCTTCATAAGCAAATTCTCTTGCCATTACCCGAACAGTTTCATCATACGCGAACCTTTCAGCAAGAAGATCTTTTGCACCTTTAATGACATCCTCAGTGGTAACAAGTGAAGGATCTTTTCCTATATACAGTTCTGCTGCTTCTTCAACAGATCCATTCTCTTCCTGTTTCATTATTTCATCAGCAAGAGGAGACAGTCCTTTTTTTATGGCAAGCTGTCCCTTGCTCCTTGGATTTGGCCGTAATGGAAGCAGAATGTCATCAAGCTCAAACGGGTTTATTGTCAAATTAACCCGTCTTTCCAATGCAGGAGAAAGCTTTTGCGCTTTTTTTAATGCATTAATAACACGCTTTTTCTTCTTTGAAAGTTCTTCCATTCCGTTAAGGAAATCAAATACATTCCATACAATAGAGCTAGTGAGTTCGTTTGCTATTTCAGGTCGATACTCAACAAGGTAGTATGGCTTATCACGCTTTTCATAAGCAGTACATAACTGCTCAGAAAGCTCCAGCGAAATGTTCCATTTTTCCGATATTTGCTTTGAAAATTCTATCATGGAGTCAAACTATTGAGGAGATTATTATTCATGTCGGATTCATCAAAAATAGAATGTGCAAATATGGGAAACAAGCAGAATTGTTATTAATTCTCAAAAAATTTGAAACGAAGAACAGAAAAACCCTGTTCTATGCTTCAAATTGTCTTTTTTTGTACAAAAATTTTATCTTGAGCTTCTTTTATTACTGTTTTCTTTAACAGAACTCTTTTTTGCTGGTACTTTTTCAACACTTTTTTTTATAGATTTTTTGTTGGAAACTTTTTTAACTGCTGCTTTTTTAACTGCTGCTTTTTTAACTGCTGCTTTTTTAACTGCCGCTTTTTTAACTGCCG
>DATGNN010000033.1:0-4989 GCA_035306725.1 Chitinispirillaceae bacterium
AGAACTTAATTGCAAACTGTTCAGTATAACCCAAAAGCTAAGTATTGCGGTTCAGAACGGTACCGGTTCTCAAGGGACATTTATTGCAATCAATAACAAGGTGAGTCAAAGCATCCCCCATCTTCATATCCATATTGTGCCACGAACAAAAGGTGATGGATTAAGAGGATTTTTCTGGCCCAGAAAAAAGTATTCCGGAGAATCGGAAATGGATGAGATAAAGGAAAAAATCAGGCAGGCATTATGAGCAGAACATTTTTAATTCCGATAACGAAAAATGCAATCTGGCCATGAAAAAGCTTTCTTCTTTTGGCTAACCTTCCTTTGTGTATAAGTGCATCAATTTATATAATACAGATAATTTTGTACCAATTTAGTTGCATACTACAAAGAAATTTATGCAAACTACTATTTCTCTCCTTTTTCAGGAATAAGAAACTCGGATAAATTAACATGCTTACGGTTATATTTTGGAATATATTTATTATATTGTAATAATGACAAGCATTATTATGTTTCATACCCTGTCTACATACGATTCAAATCGGCACTATAAATTTAACATTTAACTTTCTGGCAGGAGGCACAGGTTTATGAAAGCACTATATCGTGGTGTACAGTTTAGATGTATAGCAGCCATAGCAATGACATTCCTTCTTATGAACGCTATGGACACCGATGCTCAACAAGGAAATGATGAGGAAAAAACATTCCCACTGGTGGTAAACCAAAATGAAAGTGATTCTTTGCCTAATGGGTATCACTATGAAATGTGGAAGCAGAATCCAGGAACCGTGCAAATGACAGTATATAATGATGATGCAAAATTCAGAGTGGAATGGAGTAATATTCAAAACTTTGTAGCCCGTATTGGTTTAAAATATGACGAAACGCAGACACATGATGAGATTGGGACATTCACCGCTGATGTAGCATTCCAGAAATCGGGAATACAGGGCGATGGTCTTGCATATTATGGTATATACGGATGGACAGTTGACCCTTTAGTTGAATTTTATGTCATGGAAGACTGGGAAAACTGGAGGCCACATGCAGGGGATGGTAACCACAACTCCAAAGGCACAATCAACGTTGACGGTAGTCAATATGATGTGATAACACGGCAAATGCATAACCAGCCGTCCGTTAAAGGTGATGCATCCTTTCCTCAGATCTTCAGTATCCGTCAAAATACGCGCTCCAGCGGTTCAATCTCCATTTCTGAGCATTTTAAGGAATGGGAAAGATTGGGGGTCAGTCTGGGAAAATTGTATGAAGTAAAAATCAAGGTTGAATCCTATAGCGGCTCAAACGGGTCAAATGGATCTTGTAATGTTACACAAGGTGTAATCAAGGTAAATGGTGAAATTCCGACTGCTGTCAGACCATCTCGCGGTACGATAGCACGTAAACACCCGATATTCTTCGATAACAATGGTACACGTGGTGTCTACTCACTCATTTCGTTAACCGGCGCAAAAATCCGTTCAATGACATTCGATCCTTCAAAACCGGTTGATTTTTCTACAAACGATGTTGCTCCAGGCCTGTATTATTTACAATTCAAGGGGAATAACATTACTCCGGTTACAAGACCAATGCTTGTCAAATAACACAGGTTTTTCGGGAAAAGCATGTAGCTCAGGCGCGCAAAAAAAGCATTTACAGATTAATCGCAGCGCGCCGGGCACAATAAAATTTCAATCCGATCTCAGTTTAAGCGATCGGCTTATTGTAATCCGGATCAAATAAAATTTGCATATTGCACCACTTTATGTTCAAAACTATCTTATAATGTAATTTATTGGTAATATCATATTTAATGGTTCAAACAAACCTTTTCGCGGGAGCAGCAGTATGGTTGTTACAACTGTAAGTGTCCATGTAAAACCGGAACATATCAATGATTTTATTGCAGCTACAATCAAAAATCATGAAGCTTCAATAAATGAACCTGGAAACAGACGGTTTGATGTTCTGCAAAGTTGTGACGATCCGGCTGCATTTCTTTTGTATGAAGCATACGATACAGAAGAGGCTGCAGCAGCACACAAAAAAACCACCCACTATGAACAATGGCGCAACGTCGTAGCAGACTGGATGGAGATACCGAGAAAAGGAACACCATACAAAGCTATCCGTCCCTGAAATAACACAGGAGAAACTATTTTGAATCTGATAAACGGATTTCAGTTCTACAGAACACCGCAAATTATTTTCGGTCTCGACAAAAGCAATAATCTCGGACAACTGGCCCTAAAGTTCGGTAAAACAGCCCTTATTATCCATGGTAAATATTCGCTTGGAACGGACAACAAATGGGACAAGATAGAAAAATCGCTTAATGATTCCGGTATCAGTATATTGAGGGCAGAAATTTCCGGTGAGCCATCACCACAGCAAATCGATTCAATAGTAGAAGAAAACCGTTCAAAAAAGATAGATGTTGTAATCGGTATCGGCGGCGGTAGCGTTATTGATGCCGGAAAAGCTGTTTCAGCAATGCTGACTGTAAATGGTTCTGTTGAAGAATATCTTGAGGTTGCAGGAGACAAAACTCACCCGGGAACCAAAATTCCTTATATTGCAACTCCGACAACATCAGGGACTGGGAGTGAGGCAAGTGCGAATGCTGTTATAAGTTCAATTGGCAAGAGCGGATTCAAACGCTCTCTAAGGCATACCAATTTTGTTCCTGATATCGCTCTTGTTGATCCCCGGCTAACTATGGGATGTCCCAAGGACATTACATCTGCATGCGGTATGGATGCTCTCACGCAGCTTCTGGAATCTTACGTCTCAATTAAAGCATCACCGTTCACAGACGCACTTGTAGAGAACGCCTTTCCCCATATAAGAAACAGTCTTATAAAATTGGTAACAGAACCAAATGATGATATCCACGCAAGATCATCATTGGCATACAGTGCCCTGATTTCCGGAATTACACTTGCAAACAGTGGATTAGGTGTTGTACATGGAATTGCATCATCACTCGGCGCATTTTTCACTATCCCCCATGGTGTTGTCTGCGGTACACTCCTTGCAACAGCTACCGAAATCACTATACAGAAACTAAAACAAACCGACACTTCCTCCCCCTCACTTAAAAAATACGCAGATGCAGGAAAATTTCTTAGCGAAAATTCAGACAACATAAGCCAGTATTGCACTGATCTGATTCAGTTACTTTACCATTGGACCGATCTTCTTGAGATCCCCCGCTTGTCAGAATTCGGAATTAAAAAACCGGATCTGCGAAAAATAGCTGATAAAAGCGGAAACAAAAATAATCCGGTAAAACTAAGCAAAGATGAAATAGAAGAGCTGCTGGAAAAAAGACTCTGAACCGATCCATTTACAATTACCCCCTCGCGAAAGAGGGTATATCCCTACCGAAACTTCAATTTCGCTTTTTTAACCGGTTCTCAAAAACGTACCCGATAAACGGGTCCAATATTCTTGAAAACCCCCGGATGTAAGGAGAGATCCTGAAAGTTTAATCCTCATAAATGAAAAATAGAAACTCAACAAATAGTTATTCAGACATGTTTGGTTTATATGTCCTGCCCTGGAACTGTCTTCGCAGACAAGGCCAGGGGGTCGCTTAATTTTGCAGCATCGAAATACAAAAAAGCTCTCTATTTTTACCAGTCACTACTAATAAAACTGCATAATTTAACCGGAAAACAACAAAATCACATTTAATGAATAAACAAAATGTCTGGAGTGCGACTATTTTAATAATACTAAGCCATAAAGTATCTTTAATTATTCACATTGCCCGGATTATATAAATGAAACTGGCAGATCGGGAGGTTTCTCAAGAAAAAGAGGATCAGAAAATTTGACACCTGCATTTTTTAGATTCCTTTTAAAATCTTGAGATCGTAAACACTTCCTGGAAATCAGCCGGGTCCAAAATCCGGATTAAGCAGAAAACTTTTTATTCCCACTTTACAAATCGGGAGATTTTTGAAACATGAAAACTTATGGGTTTATTTTTCTTTTAGGATTGTTCTCTTTGGCAGGTGCATTCGATATCAAGGTACCGGTATATTACGATACCTGCGATAACGGTCTTCGCATAATTATTGTTCCCGACACTAATGTCGCTGTAGTATCCTGCAGATTATACTACTTTGTAGGTTCGATGTATGAAGGCCCGGGGACATCCGGTCTTTCGCACATGTTTGAGCACATGATGTTCAAGGGAACAAAAAGACTTGGAACTGCTTCATACGAAAAAGAGAAACCTATCATGAAACAGATTGATTCTCTTGCGAATCTGGTCAAGTATGAGCTTCTTGGGGGAAAACCGGAATCCGATTCTTCTGTCGTCGCACTTCGTACAGAACTTTTCTCCCTTCTGGAAAAGCAGCGAAAATATATCAAAAAAGATGAGATATGGGAATTGTATCAGAAAAATAACGGAACGCATCTTAATGCCTGGACCTCTGATGACATGACTGCATATATTGTTACTCTTCCCAGAAATAAGGTAGATCTTTTTTACTGGATTGAATCTGATCGAATGAAAAACCCTGTTTTAAGGGAGTTTTACAGTGAACGGGAAGTAGTTACAGAGGAACGCCGTATGCGCTACGAAAATCGTCCATTGCAGAAATACTGGGAAAGACTCAATGCACTTTTCTATGTAGCTCATCCATACCGTATTCCAACAATTGGCTGGATGCCGGACATAAGGGCTTATACACGGGAAAAGATGGAGAAACATGTAAAACAGTTCTACACACCCGACAATGCTCTTCTTGTACTTACAGGAAATGTTGACACAACAGAGGCCAGAAAACAGATTGAAAAATATTTCGGTTCAATTCCCAGAGCACTCACGCCTAAAGAAGAGGTTGTAACCAGAGAACCGGAACCTGTTGGTGTAACCCGCTTTACTGTTCGTGACAATGCAAAGCCGCGTTTGGATATCATGTTTCACACACCAGGTTATCCAAATGATGATCTTTATAAGCT
>DATGNN010000034.1:0-4814 GCA_035306725.1 Chitinispirillaceae bacterium
TGTTTGTTGTTTTTGAGGGCGATGAACTGTCAACAAATGGGTTGGATGAGAAAGGATGGAAAGTGAATATTATATATAGTAAAAATATTGGACTTATTGTTAAGCCTCTATAAGAATGTATAGATGAATCAAATCGAAATGCATTAATTCTATAAAAACTGGAGACCCAATGAACCTGCTTAAAGATACCTGGTTACCGGTAATTCGCCAGAACGGTAGTCTCGGTGAACCCGAAAAGATAGCGATCTGGCAGTTACTCGATGATTACAACAGCAACCCTGTCACCGATATTGTTGCATATCGCCCCGATTTCCGGAATGCAATATATCAGCTCCTTATTGGAATCGTACAGGTTACAGCACTCCCTGAAGATGAAGAGCACTGGAGTGATCTTTACCACAAGCCCTGGGCTCCACAAGAGTTTAAAGAAAAGGTCTTACGATTTGAACACTGTTTCGAAATTGATTCTGCTGGTCCGGCATTCATGCAGGACTTTGGGCCAATCGAAGGATTTAAAGAGGAGACACTGGGTAATCTTTTCATTAATCTGCCGGCTAATGAACATTACATGGTTGCAGATGCTGCAAAGCATGAAAAGGGTGCGCCTCAACAGATTAATCCGTATTGGGCTGCAGTAGCACTGCATACACTTCAGACATTCGCTCCCAGTGGCGGGCGTGGCCATAGAGTCGGTTTGAGAGGCGGAGGCCCGTTAACGACTATACTTATACCTGATGGGGATGGTTGTAGTCTATGGCATAAAATCTGGCTTAACATAATCTGTGAAGATACTATCCCACAATTAACAGGAGATATTTCAAAAGCCGATATATCTGATATGTTTCCCTGGATGAAACCAACAAAAATTAGTGAAAATGGCGATCAATTATTTGCTGAAGAGTGCCATCCGTTTCATATGTATTTCGGGATGCCTCGTCGGATACGGTTAGTTTTTCACGATACTCCTGGTGAATGTGATTTGACCGGTATACAAAGCAGTAAAATGGTAAAAAAATACCTTACTCGTCATTCCGGGAATAACTATAACGGTGTATGGCAACACCCTCTCAATGCTTATGGATTTGATCCCAAAAAACCGGATGAACCGCCATATTCGAAAAAGCCCACAGCAGGTGGTATTACATACCGATATTGGGCAACCCTTGCCTGTAGAGCAGAAAATGTAATCCCTGCATTTATAATAAAACTAAGTCAGGAATCAGCGTATCGAAGAGCAGTTATAAAGGAACAAGGTGCTACCGTGTGGGCCGCAGGATACAATATGAATAACATGAAAGCAGAGTGCTGGTATGATGCAACTATGCCGGTGTACCCTTTCGATCCGAAAACAGCGGAACAGGTATCTGCTTTTATACAAGAACTGATATCTGCAACGCAGGATATCGCCAACAGTGTAAAAATGAAAGTTAAAAATGCCTGGTTTAATTCTCCCAAAGATGCAAAAGGTGATATGTCGTTTGTAGAATCAGCATTCTGGCAAAATACAGAACCTGACTTCTATAACTTGCTTCGAGAGTTATCAGAGAATCCGGAATCTGCTGTATTAAAAAATAAATTAGTTGAACAATGGATGGTAATACTATCTGTACAGGCATATAAACTGTTTGAGCAGTGGGCTATGGCTCAGCAGGAAGATGGGCTTGATATGAAGCGGGTGATAAAAGCACGTATTGATCTCGATAAATCGGTCGGTAAAACGAAAAAACAGCTAAAAAAAATGATTAGTAGTGTGGAATAAATTGTACTGGAGGTTTTATGGGTGATAATGAAAAGAAAACAATCTACCGTAAATTACGGAATGAAAAACTGCAAAGTGATCTGCTGGATTGGTGGAAAAAATTACAGATTAATAAGGGAAATAGAGCGCAACTGCGAAGGTGTACTACTCCGGCTGAAGCTGCAATGCATGCGGAAACACATGCTTTAATGAAAATTCTTCCTTGGGTTTCTTACGAGGCTGTTGCAACAATTTGTGGGACTCTTGCCCACGTAAAAACAAACGGAACGGGTACATTCGGTCAAAAGCTGGCAATGCAGGAAAATGGTAAAGTATTGTTCAGTGAACTACGATTCAGACAATTTTTGTCCTGCAAAGAATGGAATGAATTTTACACTGCATTGCGAAGAGCCATTACCATGCTTAATGGGAATGCAGATACTCTTGCAGTAATAGATGTAATCCTGCACTGGGATGAAGAGTATAAGGGTACTAAGTATAGCGAACCTTCAAAAAGTTTTAAGTTCACTCTTTCTAAAGATTACTATTCACAAATTTTAAAATAGAGGAGTTCTCAATGTCACAATTCATTCAATTGCATCTGCTTACAAATTATGCTCCGGCGAATCTTAACCGTGATGATCTTGGTCGTCCTAAAACGGCAAAAATGGGTGGAGTTGATCGACTGCGCATTTCATCTCAAAGTCTAAAAAGAGCATGGCGTACATCTGATATTTTTGAAGAAACCATGAAAGGAAATATCGGTAAAAGAACAAAACTGTTCGGTGTTGAGTTGTATAAATATCTTGTAGAAAAGGGTGTTTCAGATGGTAAAGCAAAAAAATGGGCACAGGCAATGGCTCAGCAATTTGGTAAACTGAAGGGTACAGATAAAGAAAAACCGCTGGTAGATCTTGAGATTGAGCAATTATCACACATTTCACCTGAAGAAAAAGATGCTGCATATAAACTTTGTGATACGCTCATTTCAGAAAATCGTGATCCTGCAACAGATGAACTTAACTTATTGCGCAAGGATATCAAAGCTGCAGACATTGCCCTTTTCGGGAGAATGCTGGCTAAAAATCCTTCTTATAACGTTGAAGCAGCCGCGCAGGTTGCACATGCAATCACTGTAAACCGGGTTGCTGTAGAGGATGACTATTTTACTGCTGTCGATGACCTGAACACAAGAGAAGTGGACGCAGGATCTGCTCATATCGGTGAAAGTGGATTCGGTTCAGGTGTATTCTATACATATGTATGTATAAACAAAACATTGCTGGAACAAAACCTGGGTGATACGGCTCTTGCAAATAAAGCAATTCGAGCTCTTACTCATGCTGCTGCAACGGTTTCTCCTTCAGGAAAACAGAATAGTTATGCTTCACGTGCACGTGCGCTTTTCATCCTTGCAGAAAAAGGAACCCAGCAACCAAGGCAATTATCATCGGCATTTTTAAAACCGGTTGATGATGCTGCTATGGTAAATGCTTCAGTAGATCGGTTACAAACACTATATAAAAACATGGATAAAGTATATGGTGATTGTGCCGACTGTCGTTACAGTATAGATATCGAAAAAGCAGAGGGAACATTTGAAGAATTACTGAATTTTGTAGGAGCCTGATTTATGAACTATTTGTTATTTCAATCTTATGCGCCGCTTGTTTCCTGGGGTGATATTGCAGTTGGAGGTGAGCGCCAGAGTTTCAGGCACCCTTCCAAGTCTGCAGTAATTGGTTTGCTTGCTGCAGCCCTGGGTATCAGGCGTGAACATGATCAGAAACTGAATGAACTGACTGACTCCGTTGGTTTTGCTGTAAAGATGCTTTCGGGTGGTACTGTTCTCAAGGATTTTCATACTGCACAGCTGCCGGGTTCAGAACGAAAGGTTGTTTACCACACCCGCCGGGATGAGTTGAGCGCACCAAAAGAAATTATCGGAACAGTACTTTCAAGGCGGGAATACCGTTGTGATGCGTTTTCTGTAATTGCTATCTGGTTAAAGGACAATACCTTTGCACTTGATGATATTGCGAAATCTTTGAGATACCCGGAATTTCAACTGTATTTTGGACGAAAATCATGTCCACCAGCAGTTCCATTATCACCAGTGATAGTGCAGGCAGATACACTGAAAGAAGTATTCAATAGCTATACGGTAAACCTGCCGCTCCCTGTAAAAGAAACCGAGCCAGACTGGCGAAAATCACAGGTAAGTGATTACCAGGAAAATGTTCTGAAGGATGCTGCAACGGTAACATACTTTTGGGAGAAATGCGAAAATTCCGGTTTTCAGGAAACACACAAAACTTCGCGCTATGATTTGCCATGTTCCAGAAAACGGTGGCAGTTTACCATGAGGGAGGAATTCATGGCTGTTGAGTCCTGCAAGGAGGTTCCTGATGTATCTCAGTAGAATACGGGTTTTACCCGGCCCGGAACTTTTCGAATTATTTAAAACGAATAATTCAGAAAACGGGTATGCTGTTCACCAATTGTTATGGAACCTTTTTCCCAATGGTGGTGAAAAGAAAAGAGATTTTCTGTTTCGTGAAAACAAAGAGAGTGAATTTCCCTGTTTTTACATGGTTTCAAAAGACGAACCGGTTGCAAATTCTGCATTGTCTGTTGAATGCAAGGAATACAAACCAGTGTTAAAAAAAGGGGACCGACTTCATTTCTCTTTGGTAGCTAACCCAGTAATTGCCCGAAAAAAAGAGGGCAAAAAACATTCTGAAAAGCATGATGTCTGGATGGATGCTAAAAAGAAAGCGAAAGACAGCGGTTTGCAAGGAGGTGATTTATATAAGGCATGTGAAGATGCTACGAAAGAATGGCTTGTCAATCGTAGCACGAACAATGGCTTTAGCATCAAGCTCGAAGACTTTGTAATCGACGGTTACTTGCAGCATAATTTACGGAAAATGAGAGGTGGTAAGGAGATTCGGTTCAGCTCAATCTATTTCTACGGATTACTTGAAGTGAGTGACCCTGAAATATTTGTGGAGAAGGCACTGTTCAAAGGTATCGGCCCCGCTAAAGCATTCGGTTGCGGTCTTCTTTTGGTCAA
>DATGNN010000035.1:0-4327 GCA_035306725.1 Chitinispirillaceae bacterium
TGAAAAGAAACCGTATGGATGGCAGCTTGGGGCAATACTTTGTATAGCTGCGAAACTGTGTGCCAGAGGTAAAATAGAGGTTCGTAAAGACAGCAGAATTCTTGAAGACAATGAGCTCGCGAATGCACTTCGAAATACTCAGGAACATTCAAAGCTTATCTTGATTCCACAGGCAGAATACACACCTGCACAGATAAGGGCATTGAAGGAGTTTTATGGAGATTTCTTTAATACAACAAGCGATTCAAATGAAGCGAAAGTATTAGGAAAAGATGTCGCTGAAGCATTCACCCGAAAAACGGCTGAACTGGAAGAATATGTAAAAAAATACTCACAGTTTGTATTTATGTCCAAACTGGAACCGGTTATTACAAAACTTAAAGAACTGAGCGGTAAACCTTACTCTTTTTACATAACAGAGATGCTGAAAGAAGAGGATCAGCTTTTTGATCTGAAAGAGAAAATTATTGATCCAATTGTAACTTTCCTTAATGGTACACTGCTACAGATTTATACTGATTCTTTGGATTTTCACAATATAAACAAACCCAACCTGAACTATCTGCCATCAAATGAGGTTTCTTCACTGAAACAACTTCTGGAAGATCCTGAGGGGTATAAAAGTAGTTCTGTACAGGCTTTGAAAGCAGTTTTTGTGACCTTGCGTGAAGCATTAAAAAACCAACTTTCTCAAACTATCGAAAAAAGCAGAGAAAAGATAAAAAAGTTTCAGAACAGAGTGGAGCAGATGCCTGAATATAGCGTACTTACAAATGATCAGATTGACGAAATACGGTCACGATTTACAGAATTTATTACGCAATTGGAACAGCAGGCACTAATCCCGGTAATTCACGATAGTGTCCGGAGATTCGAGGACATTGATTACATACAGATTCTGAACAGAGTTGAACAATTGGGAAGACCGCAGGAGAAGCCTGAATCTATTTATGATACAAAAGATAATTTTGAAACCGCAGCCTCCAGTTGTAAAGAAAACAGCAAACCAAAAAAAAGTTTCGTTTCCGTAAAAGATATCGAAACAGGATTTAATAAACCTTTTCTGGCTTCTGAAGATGAAGTTGAGGAGTATATAAAGGCGCTGCGTAAAGCTATTATGGAAGAGGTCGGGGCTGGCAAACGGATAAGGATATAATTTTTATATCATTCACATCAAACAAGTGAGGTTAATTTTGGCTATTTGGAAAACATATAGAATAACTGATGCGATAACTGAGATCGATGAAGGGAAATTTGTTCTTCCTGTTTTCCAACGATCATTAGTTTGGACTGAAAATAAAATGGCGCTTCTTTTTGATACACTTCTAAAAGGAGACAGTTTCGGTGGTATTATGGTAATAGAGGAAGAAAAAGATAGTAAGCCTTTGTTCAATTTTAGGCCATTCACAAAAGATGGTAATTTTATCAGTTCTAGACAAGTTGATAGTTTAAAACAACAACAATTATTTGTTATTGATGGTCAACAAAGACTTCAAAGTTTTTATATCGGTTTGAAAGGGACGATAAACGGCAAAGTTTTATATTTCGATTTGTTCAGTGATTTTAATTCTGAGTTTGAATTTAAATTTGAAAGTGAAGAACAAAAGCTGCCAAATTCATCAAAGGAAAATATGGAGAGGAAAATTCAGGAACATTTTTGGTATCCTGCAATAGAATTATTGAAACAATTAAAAGATACAAATGATGAAGATCAAGTTGCAGATAACATAATTACAAAAGCATTAATTGAAGATTATTCTAAAAAAAAGCACATCATAAAAAATGTAAAGGCATTCTATAAAAATATTATTACTGCTGAAACTCTTGGTATTTCAAAAGTCGTTATAAACAAGAGTTTGCCAGAAACTGAAAACAGACAAAGAATAGTTGAATTATTCAGAAGACTCAATGATGGCGGTACAAGACTTTCGCCATTTGACCTCGTTGCCTCAGTTTTAAAAAGTTTTTCTTGGGAAATGGAAGGTTTCTTAAAAGAAATGCTTGAAAAACATCGTGATATTGGTTTAACTCAGGATAACCTTATAAAACTAATTTTCCTTTTACAGGATAACCATAATAAAGAGATGGCTTCTATTGAATCAGCAGATGCTAAATTCGCAATCGAAAATCGCAATAGAATAAAAGTAACAATAAAAGCATTAAAAGACTTTTTAAATTGTTCAAAAACCTACGAATACTATAAAGAAGGGAACCGTTCTTTTATACCATTATTCTTTATTGCATACCACTTGTTTTATTTAAAAATGAATGATAAAGACTTGGAAAACTATTTTAACAATTATGATACTGACAATAAAGATTACCCCTTAATGAAAACCTGGCTTTATCACTCACTAATCAATGGAGTTTTTAGAAGTAGAGGAGCGGGGTGGATACCATATAAAACAGGTATAAAGAAACTATCGGGAAAAATTAAAAATTACAGAGGTAGAGTTTTTCCAATAAATGAACTTTTCCAGATATATTACGACCACCCAATAACATTTACAAAAAATTATTCTGCTGAAAACCTGAACCAGCTTGACAATTCTTTTATTTACTATTTAATGTATGATAGAGAAAGAACAATAAGAGTTAATGATACTGACCATATTATGCCAAAATCAATTTTAATAAAAAAAGGATATGATTGGAGTAATATTAATAGTATAAAAAATTACCAACTAATTGATTATGGAACAAACAGGGGTAAGAAAAATGGGAAATCTTTTGTAAATTGGGTAAATAATGTTGAGAACGTTAAAGATAAAAATTCCTATGTTAAAACTCATCTTATACCCTTAGATGAAACCTTGTGGAGTGAAGATAAATTTGAGGAATTTTGTACCAAACGAGCAGAATTGATTATAGATAAAATACATAACTATATCTAATGATATTTATCGAATTGAAGAATCGTTTGGATGAAGAATAAAACTATGGATACTTCTAAGTTAAAACGTTTTGCGCAAGACGCCCGCCGTATGCTCTTGGAGCAGGTGGAAACCAAACTGAAAACCGTGCTCAGTGAAGATTCCCTTGCACGCCGGGAATCGAAAGAGGCGGTGAAATCTCTCGAAGATGTAATAAAAAAAACATCCAGCAACCGGGTAGTTGAACGGGTTGCCTATTTCTGGTTCAACCGGCTATGTGCATTCCGATATATGGATGTAAATCGGTTTACAAAAGTCCTTGTAGTTTCTCCCCAGGAGGGATATACGCAGCCAGAGATTCTTGCTGAAGCGAAAGCCGGACATGTGCATGGTGATCTGCTTCCCTTGGTAAATAAAGGTCGCCTGATGGGGCTTCTGAGCGGCAGTGTGCAATCTAACGAACCGCAGCAGGAAGCCTACAGGATGCTTCTGGTGGCAAGTTGTAATCAGTACCATAAACTGATGCCTTTTCTGTTTGAAAAGATAGAGGACTATTCGGAGCTTCTTTTGCCAGATGATCTTCTCTCAGAAAACTCTATCGTAGCTCTTACGCGAGAAGCTCTGTCTACAGAAAACTGTGTGGATATAGAGGTGATAGGATGGCTTTATCAGTTTTATATCTCCGAAAAGAAAGATGCTGTATTTGCAGATCTGAAAAAGAACAGGAAGATCACACCGGAAAATATCCCGGCAGCAACGCAGCTTTTTACACCACATTGGATCGTCCGGTACATGGTAGAGAATTCACTCGGGCGGTTATGGTTACTAAACCACCCGGATTCCAGACTGATAGACAAAATGGAGTACTACATAAAACCGGAACAGGAGGAGACCGATTTTCTGAAAATAAACTCTCCTGAAGAGATAAAAGTATGCGATCCGGCTTGCGGTTCCGGTCATATTCTGGTATACGCTTTTGATCTTCTGTATTCTATTTATGAAGAGCAAGGATACGATACAAAAGAGATACCTGCACTTATTCTTAAAAACAATCTGTTTGGCATAGAGCTCGATGAGCGTGCAGGAGAGCTTGCCGCATTTGCTCTTGTAATGAAAGCGCGGGAAAAATACCGCCGCTTTCTGTATAATCCGGTGCAGCCCAATATCTGTGTGTTGGAAAAAGTTGAGTTTGATGAAGAAGATCTTGAATCTTACATGCAGCGTGTAGGAAGAGATCTTTTTACTGTAAATCTTGAAGAGACATTGAAACAGTTTAAAGATGCTGACAATTTCGGATCACTTATCAGGCCTTCTGAAACAGATGTGACAGGTGTTCTAAAGCTTCTGGAATCTAAAGGTGTAGAGGGAAATCTTTTTTTGGCCAGTACGCATGAGAATGTATTGAAGATATTGAGAATGGTGGAATATCTGAGTCCGCGATATCATGTGGTGGT
>DATGNN010000036.1:0-11804 GCA_035306725.1 Chitinispirillaceae bacterium
GTGAGACCAGTAATGCAACTCCCAAATAGGCCAGTGTTCTTCCCAGGGTATAGAGAAGACCGGCAAAAAGGACCAGCCGGGTTTTCTCGACTTTGCGGCTCACATAAGAGATCGCAGCAATATTTGTCGCAAGCGGACACGGACTGATAGAAGTGAGTATTCCCAGCCAGAGTGCTGTGCCTATGTCAATTAATATCGAGTCCATGCCTGAGACCTCCTATAATTGAGTTTTTATTTCTGTCTGAATATATTCTGCAAACTTGTCCTGGTCACGAAGAAGAGTCCATACCTTGTCGAGATTCTTCCAGTCTTTCTCTTTTCCATCGACCTGGGTAGATACAATAACCGATTTGGTATATAGTTTGTAATCGTCGACGAAATGTTTGTTTTCAGGAAGGTCGATATTGATTGATTTAAATTGGAGCAGTTTATTGTCAAGCTGGTCTTTGAAACCGGATTCGATTGCCTCTCTTGTAAGCTTTTCGATCATATTGCATGAGTAGCAACGGTTTGTAGTGTGGAAATAGTATACTGCAAGTTTCTTTTGTACATCTTTGGATGTTTCTGATGAATCAGGAGCTGAATTCTCTTCAATGGTTGAATTTTTTTGCACCGGTTTTTTCTCTGAACTCTGACAGGATAAAACTGTTCCGGCAAGGAAAACCAAAACGGCACCAGGAACGATAATGTTTCTGCACATGGTATTGAATAATTTCATAAAACAGATTCCTTTCAGTAAACAATTTATTATTTAAGCAGATCCTTGATTTCATCTATTCGTGGTACTCTGCCCACGAATTTGACCTCACCATTTATTACCAGTGCGGGTGTCATCATTACTCCAAATTTCATTATTTCGTTTATGTCTTCTACTTTAATCACCTCAGATTCTATTGAGGATTCATTTACTGCCTTGATGGTTGTTTCATAAAGTTTTTTACATTTTGGACAACCTGTACCAAGAATATGTATTTTTACCATAATTAACTCCTTTTATTGTGTATTATCTTATCAGAAGAATGTTCCATATATCAAACCGGAAATTGTGGCCATAATTACTACCAGAACTATAAATGTTACTGTTTTTTTTATCCCCATGACTCCGTTTAGAACCAGCATGCTTGGTAGTGAGAGTGCTGGTCCGGCAAGAAGCAGTGCCAGTGCCGGTCCTTTACCCATACCGCTTCCAATCAATCCCTGAAGAATAGGTACTTCTGTAAGGGTTGCGAAATACATGAATGCTCCGGCAATGGATGCGAAAAAATTTGCTCTAAGAGAATTTCCGCCAACTGCAGCAGAGACCCATTCCGACGGGATAATTCCTTCATTGCCAACTCTTCCCAAAAGGAACCCTGCAATGAGAACTCCAAACAGAAGCAGCGGCAGAATCTGTTTTGCAAATGTCCATGTTGATGCAAACCAGTCGCCAATTTCGCCTTTGTCGGTACTTGTGACAACAGAAAGCCCTATTGAACCGGCAGCAAAAGCGGTTACCGGCAAGAATTCATGAGGAATTGATTGGGGTGCAATAAATGCAATTACTGCAGCAGGAACAGCTGCGGCCAAAACTTTCCACCATGCCATTTTGAACCAGCCGATAAGGATTACTCCAAAGATCAGAGAAAATATGGAAGTTATGATCCATTTTTGTGAATAAATAGTGTGCCAGATACCGCTGTTTTCCATTGGTTTGCCCCAATTGGCAAATACAAGAATCGCGATCATCACGAAAAAGTAAGCGGCTGTTTTCCATAAAGGTCTGACTGTTTGTTGTTCAGGCATTGCCATCTGTGTTGCGGCTTTGGCAGTTTCCTCTTTTCGGTAAATAAAATGCATTGAAAGTCCGATTATTATGCTGAAAACTATAGCTCCTATTGCACGTGCAAGTCCCATTTCGATACCGAGAATCCTGCCTGTCAGCACTATTGCCAGCACATTTATTGCCGGACCTGCATAAAGAAAGGCTGATGCCGGACCGATACCTGCACCCATTCGATATATTCCTGCAAAAAGCGGAAGTACCGTACAGGAACAAACTGCCAGTACGGTTCCGGATACGGAAGCTACCCCGTAGGCAAGAATCTTGTTTGCCCTTGCTCCAAGATATTTCATTACCGATGCCTGACTGATAAATACTCCGATTGCACCAGCTATAAAGAATGCAGGGATAAGACATAAAAGAACATGTTCCCTGGCATACCACTTTACTAAATGAATAGCTTCAAAGATGGCATTATCGAATCTTGGTATTCCTACCGGCAAAAAAAACATTCCGAGAAAGACTGCCGCGATAATAAGCAGCGGTTTTGATTCCTTTTTCCAGTCCATTTATATTTATCCTTCAATTTGTTACTTGGCCAAATAGCCAAATAAGATATAAAAAAATCAGATTACCATTGCGAGGTGTTCTTTGGCCTGCTTAACAATTACATTGTCGAGGCATGATAAAAAATTGATAGTGCAGGGCATGATCAGGCTGTAATAAACCATTTGACCCCTTTTTTCATCAGTTACGATACCGGCATTTTTCAGTATTGAAAGATGCTTGGAAATAGTTGATGTATCTGCCCCAACCATTTCGGTAAGTTCGCAGACACAATGTTCCTGTTTTGCCAGTTCCTCTATAATGAGCAATCTTGTAGGATGTGCCATAGCTTTTATTATAGTGGATTTTGCTTCATACCTGGCCATTGTCTGTTTATTCATGCTATTTAACTCCGTACGTACATTACTCCGTGTTTATATGTTATTTGGCAATATAGCCAAATAACCAATCATAATCAACTAAAATTCGATCTGGTTTTCAATTTTATTGTATTATCGTGAAGCATTATAGTAAAAAAACGGATCTGAGAAATTGCATTCCTCTTGCCTCGGATCAGCATATTTCCAGGTTATTAAACAATGCTTTTTTGTAAAATGGAGCTATACACAGGTTTCCACACGCCCCCAACATCAAATTATTCTGTTCCTGTTTCGAATTTCGGTTTTTGAATTTTTCTGCTTGTTTTCATGCTTTTTCTTTGATTCTATTTCGTATTTCGAGTTTTCCTAATCGTTTTGTTTCGAATTTCGTATTTCTTATTTCGAATTTTCAATTGTTACTGCGGGGGTCGTGTGCGCCCGCGAACATGAAAAATAAAAATTAAATTGCCAGGAGAGTGGAGTATCTCAATCCTATAGATCACTCCTGAGGAGTATGAATTCCTTATCCACATTGCGTCAGGAATTAATTATTTTCTATTTTATTGTTTTACTACATAAACTGGCCACTAATAAACTATTCCCATGCAATTACATTCTTTGAGTTTGATTTCACCGGTTACTAAATACAAAAACCTGTCTATTAAAGAATGGAAAATTTTATGATCAAATATTTATCCATAATACTTGTTGCAGTTATAACAGTTTTTTTGCTCCTTTTCCGAACATCTTCTGATGAAAATAAAATCCTGGATCACAATGTCAGAAGTAATAGCAGTTATAACTTTGTAAAGCTTAATAATGGATACACAGCTTATGATATCAACGGTCCCGATACAGGTCATGTTGTCGTTTTTATTCATGGCGGTACTATACCGATGTGCATCTGGTCTGAACAGATCGGTTTTTTTACAGAGGCAGGCTTTCGGGTTCTTTGTTACGACCAGTACGGAAGAGGTGAATCAGACAGGCCTGATACCGAATATAATCGATTACTTTTTACTAACCAGCTAAAAGAACTTCTTGATGCCCTTGAAATCAGTTATCCGGTAAGTCTTATTGGTCCAAGTTTCGGTGGCGCAATCAGTGTATCGTTTGCTTCAAAATACCCCGAACTTGTTAATTCAATTGTACTGATTTCTCCTGTACTTAATCTTGACGGATCAAATTCTTCTCTCAAATTACCGTTTCAGATCGCACGCCTGCCATTTCTTGGAAAACCGATTTTCAGATCTTTAATCCTCGGAAAAATCATTGAACGGGGACATTTACAGGTTGCAGGTGGAAAGGATTCGCCCTGTTACTCTCAGTTTCTTGATCAGTTCACATATAAAGGTACTTCTGATGCATTATACTCAATGTTTATATCAAATGCTTTCAAAAATTATCTGGATGAAACCGGTATTGTTGGCAAACAGACAATAAACATTTTACTTATGCGGGGCAAAAAAGATAAAGAAATTACAGAATCAATGATTGATGAAATCCGGTTGCTTTTGCCTGAATGCAAATTCAAGGAACTGGACAGCGGACATTCACCCAATGCTGATTCTTCCTCAGATTCTTTCAATCAACTGATTGTTGATTTTTTAAAAGACAGTATTTCAAAAGAATCTCCCAATTGAAATAAATCAGACTAACAGGCATATATTTCAGTTACAACAAATCTTATTATTTTTTCGCTTTTGCGCGCGAGCACATTATTGGTTAATCGTCCACATATAGATGTAAACCTCTGAAGCTATTAATTATTTTTCTCTTTATCTGCAAAAATAAGCTCGGTTATGGGCAGAACGATATTACCACCAATATCTATATCGAATTTATGGTCATATCTAACGATATCTGATCTCAAAAAAAGAAACCATCCAGCGAATAAAGAACCTTTCGGGACTACCATGATTTTGTCATCCTTTTTCAAATATGCGGTTCCGGCACCGAATCCATAGAAAACGATTCCCGACAATAGCCCGGCTTCCAATTCTGTAAACAGGTAATCTTTGGTTGCATCATCCAGCAGATATCTTTTTCCATATGTGATATTAAACAAATATCCTTCAATTTTCCCATGATCCAGGGGTTTAAAGATACCGGCACTTATTTTCCAGCTTGCAGAAATTTTATTTTGTGTATTCCAGGACAAGATAATTCCCGGAGAAAGGTAGGGTAAGACTTTACTGTTTACACTAGACACAATTAAAAGTATTATCAGAGTTTTTTTCATCTGAACACTTTCAAGAATAAATTGGATAAGAGACCTGATTTTTACAGGTCTCTTCCTGATAATATCATTAATTATGCATTTTTAAAAGCAGATTTTCCTGCGAATTTTGCTTCTGATCCCAGTTCGTCTTCAATAGCAATCAAACGATTGAACTTTGCAATACGCTCACTTCTGCTTGCGGAACCGGTTTTGATTTTTCCTGAAGCAGTTGCAACAGCCAGATCAGCAATAGTAGTATCTTCAGTTTCACCTGAACGATGCGATATCATATAACCATAGGAGTTCTTACCTGCGAGTTCAATAGCATCAAGAGTTTCAGTAAGTGATCCGATCTGGTTTACTTTGATCAGAATTGAATTAGCAACACCAGCTTCAATACCCTTTGCAAGAATAGACGGGTTTGTGCAGAAGAGATCATCACCAACCAGTTCAATCTTTTTGCCGATCTTTTCAGTCAGCAGCTTCCATCCATCCCAATCGTTTTCACCCATTCCATCTTCAATCGAAACGATAGGATATTTATTAACCCAATCAACCCAATGCTCTACCATCTCCACGGAAGATTTTTTGGCTTTAGTAGATTTAAAAAAGACATAAGAACCATTATCCCACATTTCAGAAGTAGCCGGATCAAGACAGATTGAAATATCATCACCCGGTTTGTAACCAGCTTTAGTAATAGCTTCCAGAATAGTTTCAACAGCTTCGTCATTAGATTTAAGGTCAGGAGCAAATCCTCCCTCATCACCAACAGCAGTTGAATAACCTTTTTTTGACAAAACCGATTTTAACGCATGAAAAGTTTCTGCACCCATTCTGATAGCTGTTTTAAAATCCGGTGCATTGTGTGGAGCAATCATAAATTCCTGAAAATCCACATTATTACCGGCATGCTGACCACCATTGATAACATTCATGCATGGAACAGGGAGAACTGATGCATTTACACCACCTAAATAACGATATAAAGGAAGTCCTTTAGCTTTTGCAGCAGCACGTGCTGTTGCAAGAGAAACAGAAAGAACAGCGTTTGCACCAAGAACCGATTTGTTCTCCGTACCATCAAGCTTAAGCATTGCAGCATCAACTTTACGCTGAGCTTCTGCATTCATACCAGTTACTACGGGCAATATTTTTTCATTAACGTTTTTTACCGCTGTGAGAACCCCTTTTCCATTATACCGTTTTGGATCTTTGTCTCTGAGTTCTACAGCTTCTTTTTCACCAGTCGAAGCACCTGATGGTACCATTGCGGATTCTACAACACCATTATCAAGCTCTACTACAGCTTCAACTGTCGGATTTCCTCTCGAATCCAATACTTCCCGTGCTTTTACACTCTGAATTTTCATTGTGCCTCCTAATACAAATTCATCAATTAAAAAAAATCCATTTCACTGTTTAACGAAATCGGATCATTATAACACAACATTTGAAAATAAGTTATAAATGAGCAAAATCGGCATTTTTATTTAAAAAAATGTAAATTTCTTTCAATTGCATGATTATGATCAAAAAATTACCAATCCTGCATATAGAAATACAGATGAAACAAGAAATTGAACTGCAAGAAAACACTAGTGACATGCTGATCCAAAACAGGAACGCCGAATTCAGGCATTCACATTCCTCGGATTACAAACAGTTGGGGATTATTCGCCTGTAATGGTAATAAAAACACGCCGGCTGCGTGGACCATCAAATTCACAGAAGTAAACAGATTGCCATGTACCCAGTACAAGAGAGTTGTTTCTAACCGGTACCTGTACACTGAATCCCATCAGAGAAGCTTTGATATGGCTGTCAGAATTACCTTCACTATGCTGGAAAAACGGTTCAACAGGTACCAACAAATTGAGCTTTTTAAAAAAGTCTTTGCCTACATCAGGATCAGCATTTTCATTTATAGTAATACCGGCAGTTGTATGAACACTAAATACAGTACATACACCATCGGCAATACCGCTGTTAGATACCTGTTTTCCAATTTGACTGGTTATATCTACCCAATGAGAACGGGTTGTTGTAGTTATTGCAATTTCTTTATGAATAACCATTTTTACACGATTATTGAATTAACCTGTTTAAGATATTTACGAAACGATGTAGATGTTGAAGATTATTTCATCTGTTAATCAACAACAACATCAGTGGGCAAGATGAACCCCAAAGGATCAACAGCTTTTCTGTCAACTTTAACCTCATAGTGCAGATGTGGCCCAGTACTCCTTCCACTGCTGCCCATATATCCAATCAATTCTCCCCGCTTCACAATCTGCCCTTTATTAACCAAAGTTTGTTGAAGATGTCCGAACAAAGTTTCAATATTGTTTTCGGGATGACTGAGTTCAATTAAATTTCCGAAAAGGTCTTTAGTCCCGACAAATTTCACAATACCATCAGCAGGAGCAAATATTGGGGTCCATGTTTTGTTTGCAATATCCAACCCTGAATGAAACATATTGTGTTTTGCAATGGGATGGAAGCGGTAACCGAAACGTGAAGTAATTCTACCCTGAGTTGGCCAGATAGAAGGTCTCTGCAGCCACTGGCGATGTGTTTTGCTTACATTATTAGACATTTGAGACAAGGTCGAATCCTGCAGTTCAGCTTGACGCAAAAGAGAATGTGTTCGTTGCTTTACTGTTTCAGCCTGTTTAAGAACCGGATCCAGCAGTGAAGTCATCATCATTTCTTCTCTGTCTGGTTTACCTCCTATTCCAGCCATTCTGACATCATCACTGATCTTGTTCATTCCATACTGAAGACGCACCTTGTTTTCAAAAGCAACCAGATTATCGATTTTTTCAGCTTCTTTGGAAATAAATTTATTCAGGAATGTAGTTTTTTTCAACAAGCCCTCATTTTCCCTCCGGGCTTCATATACTCCGAATTTAGCCAGTCCGAATGAAGCACTAAACCATACTAATCTTGCCATACCCGCTAAACCGGCCATAGAAAACAGTATGCATAGAATTAACAAACCCTTTAAAAAAGTAGTTTGCCGAACTCTGGAAAAGGACTGTTCAGAAACAAACAGAATTCTCCATCCCGGTTTTTTCATGAAATTTCCTCCGGGTGTTTCAATGATTCCAACCTCCATGTTATCAAATCATGTACACATATTTTAACACCGCTAACAAAAATAGTCAAAATAATTATTCGCTTAAATTACATATCGTACAATAAAATAGCAACACCGCTTTATAATAAACTTAATATAATCTCTGTATCATAACTGATTCTACCTGATTCCAACTTTTAATTAAATATACAATTGTATTATACAAAATAAATACAGCAAAAAAGAACATACATAAACAATTTAAAAATTCTTACCCAAAGTTAGTAATTAAATCAGATTAATGCAAATATTACAAATTTAGATTATGAGACTGATAATACAAATGCCGTAAATTTAATTAATTGCAGTATTCTTTTCATCCACAGGAAAATAGATTCTGAAATCAGATCCTTTTCCTGGTTCTGTCTTCAAATCAATAAACCCGTTGTGAAGCCTCATACAATCCCTTACACTGGCTAATCCTAAACCAAGTCCTTTTCCTTCAGCCTTTGTTGTAAAAAAGGGTTTAAAAAGTTGTGTTACAGCCTTTTTACCCATTCCGGAACCGGTATCACTTATTGATAATGCCAGATACTTTCCAGGAATAACCATTATTGAATTAATATTTTTTTCCTGATCAATAACCACTTCTTCAGTACTCAATTTAAGAACACCTCCAGTATCCACCATAGAATCACAAGCATTAGTTACAAGATTGAGGATTGCATTCTGAACCTGATTAGGGTTTCCCTTTATCCTTATCTTCCTGTCCATAGATATAACGATCTCAATGTTCTCTTTTACGATAGACCTGATTAACTCAACAACATGCTCGACAATCTCAAATAATGGAATTTCAATCATAAGGTGTTCATCTCTGCTGCTGAATTCCATCAAACGATTCGAAAGCTCTGCTGCATGTCTTGATGCAGAAATAATGGTTTCGATATACATCTTTAATTCATCATTATCCGACATCTCACTCGTGATTATTTCTGCACAACCCAATATACTGCTGAGTTTGTTATTAAGATCATGCGCAACTTTGCCAGAAAGACGTCCTATTGCATCCATTTTCTGGATCTCATAAAGACGCTTTTGAAGCTCCATTCTCTCTTTCTCTGCTTCCTTGTATTTTGTTATATCAAATATCACCCCCTGGCTTCCCAAAAAGCATCCGGTCTTATTCTTTGTTTCTGCATATCTGCGTTCATCATAAGCGCCTTCAACTGCAATTATACCTGTCACATCACCTACCATAAATTTAAAATCATCATTTTTTTTTGTTAAAAGCCGAACTTCAAGATTACGTGTCCTTCTAACGCCAGTCCTGCGTTCGTCAAATAACTTTGGCGATTTTTCATCACCAGTAACTCTCCCAACATATTTTGGCAATATTAAAGTTCTACTCACTCTCTCGTACTCTTCTACAGGCATAATTGTAGAAAAATGTTTTCCAATAAGTTCTTCTGGTGAAAAATGCAATATATTCTCTACTGCTCTATTAACAAATACAAAATACCCATCAACATCCAGTATGTAGATTATTGCAGCACTTATTTCTGTAATCCGTTCCAAACGCTCCGACAAAGCTTCATTTTCACTCTTAAGCCTATTAAATTCTTTTTCAAGCTCAATATCAATATCAATATCTTTATGCATACCCCAATCCCACAATCTTTAACCTGACTTATCATCCGAACAGTACACTTTAATCTGCTCCTTCTGATACAGGCTATAATACATTGTTACAATATAGGCAACCAACCCTGCCTAAAACCATTAGTCCTCATTCAATCACCAGATCCCCTGAATGATCAATCTTACAGAAAAAAACTATCCCAATTTGGCATAAATATCTAAAAAACAAACTGATTATATCACAGCATCAAACAGATTGCAAGTAAGAATTATATAAGTGTAGTCGTCAATACCAAGTAAATTTATGCATTTTATCGATTCAGGCTGGCAGCCTTGTTCTACAGATCTTGAGTGAAGCGTGCCCAGGTGCAGGTAAACTTTATATTAAATACATTTAACCAGATGGTTCAATAATCAAACAATAGTTATTTGACCTGTTTTTACAGATACTGCTAAAAGAAAAAACTTCCAGACTATTATTCAAGTCTGGACGATGCAGTAAAGCTGTTCTTTTGGTATAAGTCAACCTGTTATTTTACTACTGATACCCATGATTTAAAACACTGATACCCATGATTTAAAACACTGATACCCATGATTTAAAACACTGATACCCATGATTTAAAACACTGATACCCATGATTTAAAACACTGATACCCATGATTTAAAACACTGATACCCATTGTTTAAAACACTGATACCCATTGTTTAAAACACTGATACCCATGATTTAAAACACTGATACCCATTGTTTAACAGTGAACCATTATTATCTTACTTCATTCTCTATTTTTTTCAGAATCCAAAGAATCTTTTTCGGGAATAAGATACCATCCTGCAAGATAAGTAATTACCCCGGGCCAAATACCTGTAAGAACAGTAGCAAAGATAAATATTAACCTGACCATAGTTACATCATAGTTATAAATATCAGCAATACCAGCACATATACCGGCAATTTTTTTGTCTTCATTAACTCTGTAAAGTTTCATTCAGCCTCCTGGTTAATTTTTTTGTAAATTTTATTCAACAGTTTTAAAATACACCTTCAAACTCAACTATTATATATCTTTTTTCTTTTTTTGAGAAGCGGTAAACGGTTCCTGGTTTCAACAAGTATTTCAGGATCGATATCAGCATAAATTATCTGCTCATCTTCACCTGCTTCTGCCAGAATATCACCCCAGGGTGAAACCACCATAGAATGCCCATAAGCTTTATATGAAGATTGTGGATTTTTTCCTTGCGAAATTGCTGCCAGAAAAATTTGATTCTCTACTGCCCTTGCGCGCATTACGATTTCCCAGTGAGCCGGTCCGGTTACCTGATTAAATACTGCAGGTACAAGAAGCAGCTCAGCCTCCTGCGAAACAGCACTATTTACTATTTCAGGAAAACGGATATCATAACAGATCACAGTTGCGATACATCCTAACTCAGTCATTCTAAAAGCGCTGCTTTTACCTGATGAAAAGATGGCTGATTCGCAAACTCTGAGCTGTTTAAAATCCACATCAAAAAGCATCCTCTTATCGTAGAGATAAATCTCATTACCATCAGGCCCCAAAAGATACGACCTGTTATAAACGCAGTTTCCCTGTTTTACAGCCATTGAACCAGTACAGATATAAACACTGTTTTGGGCAGCAAGCTGTTTGAACTCCAAAAGAATATCTTCTTCATTATCTGCAATGTTTTTTAATGCCTGTAACTCAAACGGATAATAAAACATCTCCGGCAATGCTATCAACGATGCTCCCCCGCCAATCGCTTCTTTAACCATCTCCATCGCGTGATACACATTTCTCGCTTTTTCAAAACAAGGCACAATTTGACAAAGGGCAATTTTGAATTTTTTCATGAATTTCTCAACCAATGATAGATATCAGGAATATAGAATGATAAAATATTTTCTATTCAGGAATCATTCAAGTTGTCCCTGATTGGAAACGATTAATATACATAAACTGCAAAGAGAAACCCTTTCACAGAATGGGTTTTATTGCTGCAAAGGTCATATAAAAACAGTTAGCAGCTTTTCATTCTGGTATCGACAATTCCGGGTCGAAATTTGGAATCGGTATCAGTATTCTAATCACAGATTATTCTTATAAATTCGAAATATTAAACTCGAAACACGAAACAGAACCAAAGAAAATCTGAAGATAAAC
>DATGNN010000037.1:0-3419 GCA_035306725.1 Chitinispirillaceae bacterium
GTGCTATAAACCGTCTGATTTTTGTCGCTTGTGGAACAAGCTGGCATGCCGCTCTTGTTGGTGAATATTTGATTGAAGAACTGGTAGGAATTCCTGTGGAAGTCGAGTATGCATCAGAGTTCAGGTATCGTAATCCGATTATTGATGCGCATACTCTTGTATTTGTAATAAGCCAGTCGGGAGAAACCGCAGATACACTGGCAGCTTTACGTGAAGCATCTCGTAAAGGAGCTACAGTGTTGGGGATCTGTAATGTCGTTGGTTCCAGTATAGCACGTGAAACACATGGCGGCGTATATCTTCATGCAGGACCCGAAATCGGTGTGGCATCAACAAAAGCTTTTACATCACAGCTTACGATTCTTTCCCTTTTAACACTATTATTAGGAAGAATGCGTCGTATTTCTCACAGTGACGGGGTAACGATTGCAAGGGCTTTGGAAGCAATTCCCAAACAGGTGAAAAAAATATTAAAACAGAATGAAAGAATCAGGGAAATTGCCGGGATTTATGCTAAACATAATAATTTTCTGTATCTTGGACGATCCTATAATTTCCCGGTTGCACTGGAAGGTGCTCTCAAATTAAAGGAGATCTCTTATGTACATGCTGAAGGATATCCTGCTGCGGAAATGAAACACGGACCTATTGCTTTAATTGATAAAGATATGCCTTCTGTTGTTCTGGCACTTAAGGATAGTGTATACGATAAAGTATTATCAAACATACAGGAAGTTAATGCCAGGGGTGGAAGCGTAATTGCAATTGCAAACGAGGGAGACAGGGAAATCGAAAAATATGCACGGCATGTCATACATATTCCCAAAACATTACCTTTACTCAGCCCTCTGCTGTCTGTTATACCCCTGCAATTGCTTGCTTATCATATTGCTGCTTTGAGAGATTGTGAGATTGATCAACCCCGTAATCTGGCAAAAAGTGTAACAGTTGAGTAGTTTCGTGGCACAGATTATAATTTGTACTGACAATAAACCTCTTTGGCACAAAGGTATCATAATCAGACCGGATCTGTCTTAAAACTCTGAACAGATTTATACTGAACCGTTTATGTGTATACACGGCAAAGTAAAATAATGGTATATTCGTAAAAAGGTCATCAGACATTTTCCAAAATTTTATGACAATTTTTAATTCACGATTTTCTGGAACCGATTATTTCAAAAACAACCGTTTTTTTGCATTGAAATGAAGTATTTTGGTAGGTTCTATGCTATGAATGAACAGCTGCTGAAGAAATCGAAACTTATATATATTGAAGCTGTTTCGGAATCGTCGAAAAGATATTCTAAACAAGATTGAGGCTATTGAGTGTCATTGAAACAGCAGGAATATGAAGTTAAACTTGAATTATTCGAAGGTCCGCTGGATCTTCTGCTGTATCTGGTTAATAAATCGGAAGTTAACATAGTCGATATTTCGGTATCGGTGGTTGTAACTCAGTATCTGGAATACCTGGATTTGATGCAGGAACTGAATATTGATGTCGCATCAGAGTATCTTCATATGGCCTCTATTCTGATTCGGCTTAAAGCACGTGAACTTTTGCCGGCAGATCAGAATAAAAATGTCGAGCAGGAAGATGGCATTTATAACAGAGAACAGCTTGTTGCTCAACTCCTGGAATACAAAAAGTTTAAAGAAGCTGCAGGAGCACTGAAAGTTTTTGAATCTGAGCAGTTCGGAGCTTTTTCCAGAGGCTGCCCTGAAGTAATTGAGAAGTCTGAGAAACCGGATGAGATTGATCTTGGAAATATAAGTATTTTTGATCTTCTCACTGCTTTCAAGAAAGTTCTTGAACGTTCTGAGAATGAAAAAGAATACAATCATGTTGTTGAATATGATGCTGTAAAAATAGATGATAAAATTGAGTATGTACTTACAATGGTCAGTGATAAAGGTGAAGTGCGATTTGAAGAGTTGTTTGAGAATGATCGCAGGAAAATAGTAATGGTAGTTACTTTTATGGCCATACTTGAACTGATCAAAATGCAGGAAATCGTTTTCCGGCAGGAACAGAATTTCGGTTGTATCTATGTAAGTGCAAATTCTAACAAACGTAAAGATGAGTCACAGGAATCGGATTCCAAATAGTTTTTAATGTTTTTCCAGGAGGTCTCTCATGAGTGCTAAAAAACGTGAAGAGGTCATTGAAGTTGAAGAAAATGGTTCAGAAAATTTAAATTCAAATACTTCAACTGAGTCAATGCGTATTCTTGAAGCGCTTCTATTTGCTTCAGAAGAGCTTTTAACTGCAAACAAGATCAAAAGTATCCTTCCTGATAATCCTGATGTAAGGAAAATCAGGAAAATGGTCGACAAAATTAATACTCAATTGCAAAAAGAGAGACATCCTTTTGAAATAGTAGAAATAGGCGGAGGTTATCAGTTTCGTACTGTCTCATATTATCATCCATGGGTTCGTCAGATTTTCAAGGAAAAGGCAGCAAAAAAGCTTTCTATTCAGGCTCTGGAATGTCTGGCCATAATCGCTTATAAACAACCTATCAGCAAAGCTGAAATTGAAACCGTAAGGGGTGTTGTTTCTGATGGTGCCATGAAAACTTTGCTGGAAAGACGGCTGGTTACAATCGCAGGTAGAAGCGAAAAACCTGGACGCCCGCTTCTGTACAGTACTACTAATGAATTCCTTAAATATTTTGGTTTGAATAAATTAGAAGAACTTCCCAAAATTGAAGAGTTTGAAGCTATTGCACGTGAAAAAGTTGAAGAACTCTCAATGGAAGAATTACAGAATGAGAATGATCAGGATAGTGATACAGATTCAGAAAATGGCAGCCTGGTAAATGAAGAGGACAATAGAACTGATTCGGTTCATGGTCAAAATGGTTCAGAAAAAACTGGTAAAACAGAGACGGATGCTACAGAACAAGAGGCTTTGGAGAAATTGAATCAGAATGTCAAAGAAAATGAACAGCTTTCTGAAAAAACAGAGCCACAATCTAAGCAAAATGAAAACATTGAATCAGATTCTGGTACTGACGAAATAGACACAGAATCAGAACAAGACACAACTGAAAAATCTGGTTTGAGTGTTCCAGAAACATCTGATACTGGTGATGAACCAGAATCGGAAAATGTTCCTGATCCTGAGAGTACCGCTGTGTTTGAAGTCGATTTTGCTGAAACAGAAGAAGAAAACAGCTCTGCTGATAATATGCAGGAAAAGGTGCAGGATAGTCAGCACGATACCTGGGACACACAGGAGTTTGATGAGAAGATCAGGGAGGCAGAGCAAGACTCTGAGCAGTTTATTCGTCAGGGATCACAGGAGATTACTGATGAAGAAGAAGCATTAGAGGAACAAGATGAAACCGGGAGAAATGAAGATACGGATAATACTTCAGATGAACTGGAAAGTTCAGATGAAGATGAATATA
>DATGNN010000038.1:0-6964 GCA_035306725.1 Chitinispirillaceae bacterium
CGGCAACGGTTTCTCCTTTTTATTGGGATTATCTGGCAAGAACCGATTTCAATTTTTCAAAAAATAACCACCTGTATTTTTCATTGTTTGGTTCACGCGACAGTATGGCGTTAATTTTTCCCGATATGAGAGCCGGTTCTGAAGAGATTGATGAAGCCAGAGACCGCATGGGAATGAACATAACCTTTCATACTGCAATAACAGGCTGGGATTTATCCTTATCACAACGTTGGAAAAACTCACTTCGATTAAGTCTTATGTATGCGAGGTCAGATATGTCGATATTTGGCATTGTAAGACAAAACGAAAATGATCTGGGATTTCATTTTCGGGATCAGCTTACATACAAACTCAATGATCAACTTTCATTTAATACAGGTATTGATGCGGAGCTTGTGTTGGTAGATCTAGCTCTGGTTATACCTGGTTCAAAAAACATTTTTATAAAAGACACTACAGAAAACTGGCTATTCGGAATTGTCGGTGCCTATCTGAATCTGGAATGGAAACCGTCAGAAAGACTTCAGCTTATACCAGGTATAAGGTACGACCATTTTCCGGAACTTGCGTATAAAGGATCCATTGCACCTGAGTTCTGGAATTATCAGAAATTTAATAATGACAGAGGATACTCCGGAGAACCTTCACTGCGTATAAATGGACGTTACAATCTAAATGACAACCATACTCTCAAAGCAGCTATTGGTAATTACAGTCAAACCCCACAGCCATTGGGTCAGGTAATTCATGAGGTCTGGGGTGAACCGTCTCTTCATGCTACAAAAGCAGCCCACTACGTAACTGGTTACGAATGGCAGGTAACCGACCTTATCAATTCCGATATTCAGTTTTATTACAACAAGCAATGGGACATTCCTGAATTTGCTCAAGAAAATGACGTTGAAAATGATTACAGGAAATTGTGGGTTAGTAATGGCAAGGGGCGAATGTATGGCATGGAACTGATGCTCAGACATCTGCAGTCCGAAAAGTTTTTCGGATGGATATCCTATTCTCTTTCCAGAAGCGAACGATACGATCGTGAAGAAAAAAAATGGGTTGTATACAATAAAGATCAGACCCATAATGTTCAGGTTTTAGGCAGTTGGCATCTGAAAAAAAATTATGACCTCGGGTTTCGTATGAGATATGTAACCGGGGATCCTAAAACCCCTGTAATCTATGCTATAGAAGATGAAAACTTTGGTTATTTCAAGCCTCAGCCCGGAAAAACCAACTCGTCAAGAATGGATCCGTTTTTTCAGCTTGATCTGAGAATGGATAAAAAATTCATTCATTCAAAATGGATCCACTCATTCTATGTTGACCTGCAGAATATAAGCTGGTTTTTTTACAAAAGCCCGGAAATGGAAATCTATAATTACGATTATACGGATAAAACTACTTTCAGCATGTTTCCAATGCTGGCTACCGGTATGAAAGCCGAGTTTTAGGAGAAACAGATATGAAAATTTTCCTGTATATATTGCCCCTTTTTATCAGCTGTATCTCGTTTCCAACAAGTTACGACAGAATCGAACCAGACAAAGTCCGTCTACTTGACTTTATTTATGAACCGGCTGAAGCAGCTCCCGGGGATACAGTAACTGTAAAAGCCATTTTCAGCGGCAGAAAAATTATGCCCACCGACCTGACATGGAAAATTTCCTATACTGTAGTCACAAATCTGTATGGCGTAAATACTGCATTAGACACTCATCTTCTTGAACAAAATGCAAAATTGTGCTCGTTCAGTGATTCAACAACCTGCATCTCATTTGATATGGTTATTCCTGACGATATACTGCAAAAGAATCCGACAATTCCAGAAAACTGGCAATCCGAACTGCCCGATGAATTTGTTAATTCGATTCCCGAACCTTTTCGCTCGATGGACAAAAAAACGATCCTGGACTCAATCCATTCACTTGCAAACCTGGTTAACGAAACTGATGAAAATTTATTGCAATTAATAACAGGAAACGACAACACTCTTTCAACAGTACTCCCCCATCTTCTTCAGGCATTATCTGTGCAAATCCGTCTTTATGCACAGATAAAAGGAGCACATACAATCCAGAGTAATTACATTGTGCGGTATAATAACCGGTTTTCGAAACTCTCACAAACAGGTATTTATTCAAACATAAACCCTGTTATTGATTCGATCGGAGTATACAAGGTAAAAGGTAAAAATCTTTTTTCCTATAATCCCGAAAAAAATAAACATAATTTTTTCAGACTTTACGAAACACATGAAACAGTTGATGATGCACCGGCAATTCCAATCGAAAAAGGATACTCCTATTTTTTGGCAGCATTTACCAGTCAAAAAGACAAAGAGATGACAATAGAAGGCAATATAATGGAAGAGCAGCACTGGACTCAATGGTATTACCAGTTGGATGCCACAGAAACAGAAGGTGTATCAGTTGATGATTATATGGATATAGGTGGAATGGGAGATTCGGTTTCCCAACTTATAGTACCGGCTGATAAAAGAATAAAATCTTTTGTTTTATGGTTGAAAGTTACCGACAGGCTTCTTAATGTAATCAATCGTCCTCAGGGTTCAACTGTCAAGGAGTTCAAGGGAAGATTTGAGTACAGATAAAACAGTCGGCAATTCACTATAAAATCAAGCAAGATATGCTTAAAATGGTACATTGATACCTGGTGTGTTAAAAAAGTAGAATTTTTTTGTAATAATTGAAGGTTTTTAAAAGCGGGAGACGGGGCTCGAACCCGCGACCTTAACCTTGGGAAGGTTACACTCTACCATTGAGTTACTCCCGCTAAGTAGTTCCTAAAATATATCCTCATAAAGTTCAATGTCAATAGTACATCTCTTGTAATCCGGCTCTGTACAACGTATTTTTGAACACACATTATTATAATGTAATCATCTTTTCCAGAAAACTTTTGCTTAAAAATTTAACCGGGCTTAATCTCTACACCTGGACAACACTGTTTTCCTGGTATCCTGATATATATTTCTTGTTTGATACGGGGATTCGCCAAAATCAGGAATAGTGGGAGTTTAAATTGCAGTTGCACGCTTGATCGCTTATTATCCAGGAATGAAAAACACCGGTAAAAATGAATGTTTAAGAACATATTTCAGTATTTAATCTTATTTAAATACTGAAATTTCATACGCTGTTATTAATAAAACACAACTGAATATCAGAATAATTTCAGTAATTTTGTTTCAGGGATTATTTTTGTTATTCTGTTTTAGTAATTATGTAAGGAGAACGAATGTCTGAACGAATCTCTATGGAAAATGGTGTACTGAATGTGCCGGACAAACCAGTAATACCCTTCATTGAAGGAGATGGTACCGGACCGGATATCTGGGGTGCAACAAGCTACGTACTCGAAAATGCTGTAAAAAAAGCCTACAACGGAAAAAGGGAATTAGTCTGGAAAAAAGTTTTAGCCGGTGAAGAAGCCTTTAACAAAACTGGTAAATGGCTTCCTGATGAAACTGTTGAGATGTTCAAGGAATACCTTGTTGGGATCAAGGGACCTCTTACAACTCCTGTTGGAGGTGGTATCCGTTCATTGAATGTAGCCTTGAGGCAGATCCTGGATCTTTATGTTTGCCTGCGTCCGGTGAAACATTTCAATGGAGTACCATCACCAGTAAAAAATCCCCAAAAAGTCGACATGGTTATTTTTCGTGAAAACACAGAGGATGTTTATTCCGGAAAAGAACTCGAATCCGGAACTGAAAACTGTAAAAAACTGATTAAATTCCTAAAAGATGAGTATAACTGGGATATACGTGAAGATTCGGGAATCGGGGTTAAACCGATCTCAAAAACCGGATCTGTTCGATTAATTAAAGCTGCTATCGAATATGCTATATCGAATAGCCGCAAGAGTGTTACACTGGTTCATAAAGGTAATATTCAGAAATTTACTGAAGGTGCGTTCAGAAAATGGGGATATGAACTGGCCAAAGAAGAGTATAAAGGGAAAGTTGTATCATGGGAAGAGTGTAACGGTAACCCTCCCGAGGGTCAGATACTTATCAAGGATGCAATTGCAGATATTTTTTTCCAGCAGTCACTTACACGCGCTGATGAGTTTGATGTGATTGCAACAATGAATCTTAATGGTGACTATATATCTGATGCATTGGCTGCACAGGTGGGTGGGATTGGCATTGCTCCAGGTGCAAATATCAATTACCAGACCGGCCATGCACTTTTTGAAGCAACGCATGGAACTGCACCCAAGTATGCAAATCAGGATAAAGTAAACCCTTCATCACTGATTCTCTCCGGAGAATTGATGCTTCGGTACCTCAAATGGACTGAAGCTGCGGATCTTGTTATGAAAGGTGTTGAAAAAGCGATTGCTGCCAGAAAAGTTACATACGATTTTGCACGACTTATGGATAATACACAAACAGTTTCATGTTCAGAATTTGGCCGTATTATCGTTGAATTAATGTAATAACTTATGTTTTGTTTGATTATCAATACATTTCCATTATCGAGGCATCATCTAAGGAAATCAATATGATTGTAGCTGTAATTGGCATAATACTTTTATTAATTCTTTTAATTCTGGCTATACGTATTGGTTTCAACAAGGAAATGAGTGATGATATTCTGGATGAAAATACAGTTATTCATGCAAGTGGAATCTATTCCATTATAAGAAAAAGCCCAAAAGAAGAACTGTTAAAAATCCGACCTTCTCAGGAAGAATTAATAAAATATCTCGCTTCAATAAACGAAGATATATGTAAGTTCCCGGTTTCAGATAAGGAAAGAAAAAAACTTGTTGAAGACTGGAGCGAATCGATTAACCGAAATATTGAAACGATTGAACAGGGGGACAAAGAAGGTGTGGAGTTCTATTACTTCCAATTCTCACCAGAAACTTGTCCTGTATGTAAGTCATATATAAAAAAAGGACAATTTGTGACCCGGGAAGAGATATTTCGCTATCCTTCGATAATTCCTCCTTTTCACCTGGGCTGTACAACCTGCCTTAATCCTCATCACGGAAAAGAAAACCTTCGCGATACAACAGAACTGGGTATGTTTCCTCTTTTCAGTAATGAATCATTACCCCAACTACCAGACTGGAAAAAAGTTTTTACTTCAAATGTTATAAAAGGCGTAACTACATGATTGGAAAAAAGAGATTTATTTCATTCAGCAAAATAGTTTCATCAACTGCTCTATTCTGTCTGATCCTTTCCGGACAGGTACTTGCCGGTGTTGGAGAATCGGCTGTTATAACCCTGATTTTTCCTCCGGGTGCAAGATCTACCGGGTTCGCCGAATCATTTACTGGTTTAGCTGATGATGCTACAGCTACTTATTATAATCCGGCCGGACTGGGGCAGAGCCCTCAGGCAAACTCCTGGAAATCCTATTTCCATAATGATGGACAAAAATTTACCGCAATTTCTTCAAAACGGAAAAAAGAGTTTGCCTCCAAAAGCAAAATCTGGGCAGGAACAAATACCGGTTTAATGCGCTTTAACGGGAAAGCATGGGAAACTTACGAGTCATATCTTGTTGAAGAAGGCGATGACCTGGATCGTATCGTATCAAAATTTATCAATGTGGATGATAAAGATTTAAGAGAAAACGCACTCTGGCAAATAAAAGTGGAAAATGAAATCGGTATGCAGCGCTTCGCATTATTAAAATCCAGTATAACCGAAACTTTGAAAAATAACAATACAGAAAAACCAGATTCTATTGCGGAACTCCATGCCAGACAAATCTCCAATCTGGCCTCTTTTGAACGCTCTGTCGGTAAAATTTTTACAATTATTTCAGATATTGTAAAAGATTCAACACAGGCAAACGATCTTGCCAATACACTGGATAGTCATTTTTTAACATCTGATGTTGATTTCAAGGATAAACATGAGATTAAAGTACCGTTTTCAATTGCAATTTCAGAAACTGTAACCTCATTGGCTATTGATGAATCCGACCGGCTTTGGGTTGGAACCGAAAATGGTTTATGGCGTTACAATGAAAATGAGTGGACATTATATACCATGTTAGACGGGCTGCCATCAAACAAAATTACTGCCATTACAACCGGTTCCTATGGAGAAATTGCTGTTGGTACAGATAAAGGAATAGCTCTTTACAACTCCGGGCAATGGACAAAATACGACACATCTGACGGAATACCAGAATCTTATATCACATCATTGGCCTTTGGTTCCGGAAAAGAGATTTATGCAGGAACTGGAAGTGGTCTGGTAAAGATTATTGATTCTTCTGTTACACTATTTGATACGTCGGATGGACTGCTTTCATCAAATATTACTTCACTCTTTTTCGACTCACAAAAACGATTGTGGATCGGTTCCCCAAATGGTATTACTATCAACAGCTCGACTTCATGGAAAAGATACAAATTTCCAAATACCATTGTAACATCCATTGCTGAACAGAAAAACGGCAATATATGGCTTGGAACCAATAATGGAGCTATAAGTTATCAGGAAAAGAGAGAACGGAAAGATAAGCATGGCAACATTGAACAGAGGGCACCAACCTGGAAAGTGTTCCACTCTAAAAACGCCCTTACAGATGACCGGATATCAGCGATGGCAACTGAAAATAACGACGTATGGATTGCCACAGAAACCGCTATAAACCGTTATGATTATGCTGAAAAACAGGCAATGATCGCATTTGAACCTCTTTTGCCTGCATTCGGAATTAAAGATTTGTGGCATTTATATGGAGCATTCGTTTTTCCAACAACCGACTGGGGTACTATCGGACTTTCGATCAACTATATCAACATGGGTGAAAATGAGATGTACAATGCGCTTGGCAGAGTAACAGGTAAAGTCCGGTCGTGGGAAGGTATTTTTGGGTTATCTTTCGGATTGCCTATTAAAGATGACTTCTCACTTGGAATTAATGCCAAGTACATTATAAGTGCTCTTGCTCCAGGTTACAAT
>DATGNN010000039.1:0-2740 GCA_035306725.1 Chitinispirillaceae bacterium
GAAACACAGGATCCGAGCAATACATTTTATGGATTAGTATACTTTGAAAATTTTTTGTCAGAAAAAAAGAGCATAAGCTTTTTGGTAAATTCAATGTGGGTTGATTTTAAGACTATGAAAATTCCATTAACTCCTGTTTATCTGTTATTTGCAAACAAAGACACTTTCATATTTTATAAAGATTCGACATTTACAGATGCTTACGAATTTTCTATTCAAGATAAAAAACTATATATTTCAAATTATATATTACCAGATGCTTATACCACTTCGCATTTTAAAATACCTCAGAGCTATTTTAGTTTGACACCGTCTGTATCATTTAAGAGAGAAATGAGGTGGGGAATAGAGGGCGCAATTGGCATAGTATACAATTTATTAAGGTATTCTGGCAATTATGAGTGGATGGATTTTAAATATTCATCTGATTATATTGAAGGTAATTTTATTCCTGAAGGACTTGGAGTAAATGATTTATATCCGATGTTAACGATGTCGCAAGATGGCTACAAATATTGGCTTCGTGAAATTGTTTACGAAGGATATGAAATAATTGTTGACTCAATTCCAATTGAGTATCACAGCAAAAAGAGAATGGATCATACCTTTTCTGTAAATACATCCTTGAGCAAGTCTGTAAAAGAGCAGTTTGAGATAACACTTTCGGCAGATCTCAGTAAAACTTATTCATCTTTGCATGAATACGCAATTGTTGATATCCCTAAGTGGTCGTATGAAATTGCACTTGCATGTAAATACACTTTTGATCCTGCAAGATTAAAAGGGTTTTGAAATATATGAAAAAAACAATTATTTCTGCTGTTGTCGTGTTCCTGTTCTCCTGTTCCTCTTCAGAACTGGAAAAAGGCCTGATTTGCCTGAGACTGGGAGACTATACAAGGGCAATACAGTTTTTTGATTCCGTGTTGACAAAGCATCCGGATCATTTTGAAGCACGTGTAGGTATTGGTAAAGCTTATATACAGATGGCTGCGGATAATTTGCAAGACAGTGTAAGCTGGAAAAAAGCAATCATGAATCTTGAAGCTGCCAGAGCTGCTGGAACAACACAGCAGTTAAATGCCCTTCTTTCCCAGGTGTGGCAGCAGAGAGGAAAACTGTTATTGAATTCAGCAGATACATTATCGGCACTTGAAGCCCTTACCAGGGCTATTGAGTATGATCCCGCAAGCGCTCAGGCTCTTAATCTTGCAGGAATCATCTATTTCAGAATGGGGAGAATCGAAAAATCCCGGACGATTCTCGGCAGGGCCATCGCGATAGACAGCATGAATCCGGCGCCCTTTTTTAATCTGGGAATGATAGACTGGCATGAGGGCAATATTACTGATGCGCACACCAGATGGATGAAAGCATTACAGTGTTCACCTGATGATGAAGACATAATTTACTGGTTTGCAAGATCCGAAAAAGAACTAAGGGACAAAGCAGCTTTACTTTCTGAGGAGTTGACCCAATGATACCAAAGCTGCCAAAAGGATTTTCTCATCCAATGCGCATTGGTGAAGGAACTTTTGCTTCTGTTTACAGAGTACGTCAAAATGCTCTGGAGAGATGGGTTGCTTTAAAAATCATACCGGAAAAAGACCGTGACAGAAGAAAAGAATTGCTCAAAGAAGCCACAATCCAGGCTAAAATCAAGGCTGAATGCATCCCGCAGGTTTACGATGCTTTTGAGTGGAATAACAGCGTATGCATAGTAATGCAGTGGGTGAAAGGTGTATCACTTGTACAATTGATGAGAGGGACTCTTTCGGAAGAAGAACGGTTGTTTCTTGCAAACGGGCTGATCTGCTCTCTGGCTACTTTACATTCTTTGGGATTTGCACACAGGGATCTGAAACCTGCAAATGTCTTGATTTCACCTCCTGATGGTGTATTCCTTGTTGATTTCGGGTTTACAAAGGATGTTGCTGACGGACAAAAATCTGTAGCATTAACAGCCAAAGGAACTCCGGCATATATGGCTCCGGAGATCTGGAACTATGGGGGAAAAGTAGATCTTGTCAAGGCTGATCTGTATTCTGCAGGAAAAATTCTGTCACAAATTCTTTCTGATACATCAGCTGCTGGTATTGCCGAAATACTTTTACAGGAGGATCCTCAGAAACGACCGGATTCGGGAGTTAAAGTATTGGAGCTGTGGAAAGAACAAAACAGATGTCAGTTTATGGAGCATGACTGGGAAAAAATTGCCGGTCATCTTGCATCAGATATTCTTTCCGTTAAACTGCTTCTTGCAGCGAAAGAACTGAACTTTGCGGGTCGGCATGAAGAAGCTTACTGGCTGTGTGTTGAAAGCCTGGAACAGAATGCGAATAATGCTGAAGCACTGGAGTTCATAGGCAGGTTCTCTCAACAGCAAAGAAAGACTGACAAATCCCTGAAAACATACATAAGCCTGATCCTGCTTGTGTCTGTTTCGTTGACAATTGCTTTTTTTGCCGGAAGAAAAACCGGTACAGTATCAGAACACAGCTTTGTTCATAAAAAGGAAAAAAGGAATCAGCTTATTACTTTTAAAGACAAAAAAATACCGGTAAGTGAACTGCCTTTAAAACAGGATTCGCTTCATTCAAGCAGGCTTACAGGTGTGTTGATTTTTAAGGGATTTCCAGACAGCTCCCGGATTTCAATAGATAACAGGCTGTCAAAATTTCATGATGATCTGAAATACGGAATAAGCCTGGATTTTGGAGTGCATGATCTTGCATTAGTC
>DATGNN010000040.1:0-6279 GCA_035306725.1 Chitinispirillaceae bacterium
GCATTGGGGGTATGGATTCCCAATCGGCGGGGTCGCGGCTATGGATACAGATGAGGGTGTTATTTCTCCCGGAGGTATCGGATTTGATATAAACTGCGGTATGAGATTGATGCTTACCTCTTTAACATACGATGAACTGAAACCCAAACTTCACAATCTTGTCAATAAACTTTTTGACCATATCCCCACAGGTGTTGGTAAAAAAAGCAGATATACAATTTCAAAAAGCGATTTCAGAAATGTTATGACAAATGGAGCCAGGTGGTGTGTTGAAAATGGTTTTGGATGGCAGGAAGATCTTATACGTACAGAGGAACTGGGATGTATCGACGGTGCAGATCCATCAAAAACAAGTGAAAGAGCCGTTGAAAGAGGATATCATCAATTAGGTACTCTAGGATCCGGAAATCACTATCTGGAAATTCAGGTTGTTAAGAAAGAATTGATTTTTGATACCAAAGCTGCAGAATCAATCGGGATTTTTCCCGGGCAGGTGGTAATAATGTTTCACTGCGGAAGCCGCGGGTTCGGGCATCAGATTGCCACAGATTATCTTCGGGTTTTTCTGAAAGCAATGCCTGAATATGGAATATCGGTCCCCGACAGAGAATTGGCATGTGCACCTTTCAGATCAGGTGTGGGTCAGGATTATTTCAGTGCCATGAAGTGTGCGATAAATATGTCATTTGCAAATCGTCAGATGATTGCTCATCAGGTACGTGAAGTTTTTGCAGATGTATTTGGTGTAAGTGCAATAAGGCTTTCAATACATCAGGTATATGATATAGCTCACAATACAGCAAAGCTGGAGTATCATGATGTTAATGGTGTCCGTAAAAAACTGCTTGTACACAGAAAAGGTTCAACACGCGCTTTCGGCCCGGATATGGAAGGAATTCCTCAGGAGTATAAAAAAACTGGCCAGCCGGTAATAATTGGCGGCAGCATGGAAACCGGTTCCTACCTTCTTTCTGGAGTAAAGAGCGGAAAACAGACGTTCTATTCCACAACGCATGGAAGCGGCAGGGTGATGAGCAGAAAACAGGCAAGGAAACAGTTCAGAGGAAAAGAATTAAAAATTCGTATGGAGAAAGAAGGAATCTATACCCGATCCGTTTCGTATGCCGGGCTTGCTGAAGAGGCCGGGAAAGCTTATAAAAATATTGATGATGTAATTGATGCTGCAAATATGGCCGGAATCAGTCACCCTATTGTCAAATTTTTACCTGTTGGAAATATCAAAGGATGAAAACCCATGCCTTATAAATATATTGAAGACAAATTTATTGCTGATGTTGCATTTGAAGCGTGGGGGAGGACTCGTGAAGAACTTTTTATGGCAGCATCTGATGCTACTGCCGGCCTGATGGTAGAAAATCTGAAAAATATCGAAAACCTTAATGAAAATAATGAAAACAAAAAAATTGAACTGAACGAAACAGAAATCGATATGCTTCTTTTCGATGTTCTTCAGGAACTGATCTTTTTTAAAGATGCATATCAGCTTATCTGCAGGTTCAGAAATGTAAAAATAACCAGTGAGAATAACAGTATGGTTTTTACTGGAACTGCTGTAGGAGAAAAAATCGATTACAAAAAACACAATCTTGCCGTTGATGTAAAAGCCGTAACTCTTCATGAATTTAAAGTACAGTATAGCAATAATTTGTGGAAAGCTCATGTCGTTCTGGATATTTGATGAAATGTGAAATACTGATGAGTAAATGTGACTGCCGGAAAGCTTGTTACTATATATTACCGCTCGATAATTCTTTAATCCTGTTTAGAATTTCCATTTAAATATTTCAAATTTCAAGAACAGCTCAGTGAGATGCGATTTATGAAAATCTTGACAACGACACCGAAAAATGATTATGCAGATATGACCTTTACAGATATAAAACCCTTTATGCGGCAGTGTCGCTATGAAGCTTATCATAAACTGATCGTCTTCATTCAGGTATACTTGAACATTATTAACATTTGCACGAAAGGGAACCGTAAAATGTCGATTGAAAGAAATGTTGAACACGAAGTAAAAATCACAATCCCTTCACAGGATATAGTGCTTGACGGAAATCTTTATGTTCCGGAGAATGCAAAAGGAATAGTGGCTTTCGTGCATGGGAGCGGCAGCAGCAGATTCAGTCCACGGAACCGTTTCGTAGCCAAGTATATAAACAAAGGTGGCTTTGCAACACTTCTGTTCGACTTACTGACCCGTTCAGAAGAGGCTAGGGATCTTATTACTGCTGATCTTCGATTTGATATTGATCTGCTTTCAAAAAGACTGAGTGGAACAACAGAGTGGCTTTTCAACAATCCCGAAACCAGGGAATTTCAAATAGGGTATTTTGGAGCCAGCACTGGCGCTGCGGCAGCTTTGGTTTCTTCTGTTGGAAGAAAAAATGTAAAAGCTGTGGTTTCAAGAGGCGGAAGACCTGATATGGCCGGAGAGGCTCTTGCAAAAATATCAGCTCCAACACTCTTAATAGTTGGGGGGGAAGATGATATAGTTATAGAGCTCAATAACAGAGCATATGATATCCTTAATGTACAAGCAAAACGTATGGATATTGTTCCAGGAGCAACTCATCTGTTTGAAGAACCGGGAGCTCTGGAAAAAGTAGCAGAACTGGCACTTAACTGGTTTTCAAAATATTTATCATGAAAACCACCAATACCTTTACATAATCAGCGCCCTGTCAAACCTTTGTATAGGAGTTTCTTGCCATTCCGGGAGCGTATCTCTACCATATAAAGGCCATTGGATACAGCTGTGTTTCTTTTTTTCAGATTATTAAATGTCTTTGGGTTATTTACAACATACGATTCCTGGACACGGCCAGAAAGTGTGTAAAGAGTATATTTTACAGGTAGATCTGAATGAAAATCATTCTGTAATTCGTAAAACCTTTTTTTGAAATTTCCGGATGACGATGTTGGAATTGAAGGATAACCCAAAAACTCTATCTCACAAACATTAAGATATCCGCCGCTTCCGTTGTAGCGTACAAACCTGACTGGTCTGGAGTGTGCTATGTATTCGGTATTGAATTCTTTTTCCCGGGGAACTTGTGCTATTGTGAAAATCTTTTCCCATGTTTTCCCGTCTGCGGATACTTCAATAGAACGGTTTTTCATTCTGTCACTGTAATCATCGCGGGGATAATATCTTATACCAGTAATAATCATTTCATTACCAGACCCGAAGTCGTACCCCACAAAAACTGTATCTCCGACACAATCGGCAAATGTTGAAGTATTCCCGTCAAGTGCAGATTCATATTCTGTACCTGGTGTATTATTCCAGGGTGTTCCTTTACCAATAACTGTTCCTGTCAGTTTGGAACTTGACGGACCGACTGTCGTCTGTATGTTTGCTTCTGTAAGGGTGTTGTGTATTTCTGAATCATCAGAAATGTTTTTGACAGTAACACTTAGATCATCACCTTCAGAGAGCCCGGTGATTGTCAGTAGAACAGTTCTCAAATCACTCTGAATTTTTGCTGAAGATATTGAATACTTGCTGTTGTTTGCCGAATAGTTCGATACTTTTTCGGAACTGTTTTTATCAAGTTTTTCAGAAAAATGTATCACTGCAGTACCGTCTTTGGAGGCAGTAATATCAATTACAGATGGGGGAACGGTATCTGGTGATTCCTGATAAACCCGAACGTAATCTATCAGGTACTTGATGGGAAACCTGGTACCTGAAGGATCTCCGCCATTGCTGCCTATAGCCTGATTAAGCATAATATATGCTTTCTGATGAAACGGATTGCGTCCGTCAGATCCGTTGATCGTTTTACTCAAATCTGTAGTATTCTGAAGAAAATCATCAACGTACAGCTCAATTACATCTTTGGTCCATTTCATGCGCCAGATATGAAAATCATTTGCGAAATCGCTTCCAACCGCCTTTGTTTCCGAATCCCATGCACCCTGCCATCGTGTTTCGGTTCCCCAGGCAACGTTTGCATGAAGTTTCCCGGCATAATACTCCATTATATCTACTTCACCATTACTTGGCCATTCTCCGTTTACACCAAGGGTCCAGAAAGCAGGCCAGGAACCCTGACGTACATCGATTTTAGCCCGCATTTCGAATATTCCGTACTGAAATTCCCGTTTGCCTCTGGAATAAAGGCTTGCTGATGTGTACTCATGGCTGTTCCAGTTATCCCTTCTTGCCTCGATTACAAGAAAACCGTCTTCCATACGTACATTTTCTTCTCTTTGACGGGTATAATACTGAAGTTCATCATTTCTCACATACCCTTCCTCATAACCCCAGTTTGAAGAATTGGGTAGTCCACTGCCGTCAAACTCATCCGACCATACAAGTTTGTAATCATCGTAGGAGGGTTGTGAAAACAGAGGTGATATTAAAACAGCAAAAACTGCCAAAAGTGATAAAAGAACCGTTTTTATAGATCTGTATAGACACGTTTTCATTTCAAACTCCTGATTATTGGCAATGAACTGCAAACAGATTCGCAATACAGTATATTCATTAATATAATATTCAAGATGATAAATGTGTTCAATCAAATGGGGGCGTTATCTTTTACCTGGTACTGCCTGAATTTATTTTTTCCTGAGATTCCAGCATGGTCTGCCGTTTAATGTTTCCATCTGTTCGTTCGTTTGTTAAACAATAAAAAGTCTTTTTCTTGTCGTTTGTGTCCTGTAACTGTTTTTGGGGTACGTTTTTTAAACGTAATCTGATGAAAAAAACGGATACTGAAAAGCTAAAATGAAATTAAAGAAAGAAATTAAAACCATTTCCAGACAGAATAATAACAATATTGAAACAGCAGAATATAAAACTGCAGTTTCTTTTATAGAATCAAGGCAGGCACCCCTTTTTGTTACTGGGCAGGCTGGTACCGGAAAATCTACATTCATAAGATATTTACGTGAAGTTATTGGCCTTGATGCTCCGGTTATTGCACCCACAGGTGTTGCGGCACTGAATGTATGCGGACAGACTATTCATTCGTTTTTCCGCATACCACCCGCGTTAACTGATCCTGATGATTTAAAACCTCTTCGGAACAGAAGACTTTTTCAGCAATTAAACTATCTGATTATTGATGAAATATCCATGGTGCGTGCAGACCTTATGGATCTTATTGATATCTCTTTGAGGAAAAATACCGGCAGGGAAAACGAATTGTTTGGAGGTGTACAGTTAATTCTGGTTGGTGACATGTTCCAATTACCGCCTGTTATAGCAAATAAAGAGGAATCCGGGTTCATTTATTCCAGATACAAGACTCCGTATTTTCTGAGTTCCTTCTGTATGAACTTGACTAAAATACGTATTACAGAACTGACAAAAGTATTCAGACAGCAGGATCCGGGGTTTATTGAATTGCTTTCCAATATTCGTGAAGGAAATGAGATCGCGGAAACAGTTTCCGAATTTAATAGTCGGTGTTGTACTTGCTGCAGAGCTGACGACGGTATAATAGTATTAACACCAGATAATATGACTGCTGCTCATATAAATAACAGCAAGCTGTCTGGTATTAGAAGCAAAGAACATGTATATCAGGGCATAATTACCGGAAAGTTTGGTTCAGACAGGCTTCCGGCTCCGCTAAACCTGAAATTAAAAATCGGTACGCAGGTAATGTTTACCAAAAACGACCTGAACCACAGATGGGTAAACGGGACAATCGGGATAGTAAAGGAATTGTCAGACCGGTTTGTTGTTGTGGAAACAGAAGAGAAAAAATTAAGTGTAAACAGGGAGAGCTGGGAAAACCTGCAGTATGTTTATGACGAAAAGAAGAATAAGATAGTTTCGAAAGTTACAGGTTCTTATACACAGTTTCCATTGATTCATGCATGGGCAATTACAATTCATAAAAGCCAGGGCAAAACATTTGAGAAAGTACATATTGATTTGTCTCGCGGCGCATTTGCACAAGGACAGTTATATGTTGCCCTGAGCAGATGTAAAACCTTAAAAGGAATCAGTTTACAAAAACCGATCCGGGTTAATGATGTCAAGGTTAATCCGGTTATTAAAGAGTTCTACAGTAGAATAAGAGGTTCGTAAACCGTAAAAAGTGCAAATAAAAATCAAAAGTCAATAATTCTTGCAAACATTCCTGTTGTAGCAAAACCATTATTTGCTGCAAATATAATCGGGTATTTAACAGATATACTGGTATATTCACCTGGAATCCATCTGCCTGAAATCAATTATGAGAACAAAAGATATTCTACAGCAGTAAACCTGACAAATAAATAACTGGTGTCAGG
>DATGNN010000041.1:0-2795 GCA_035306725.1 Chitinispirillaceae bacterium
TCAAGGTAAGGATGATCTATCTGAAAAATATCTCCTGTAAAAACCATCTTCGTGCCTTCACCAGCGCGTGTAATTATTGTTTTAATCTCGTGGGGCGTAAGATTCTGTGCTTCATCAACAATAAAGAATATCTTTACAAGACTTCTACCCCGAATGTAGGACAGCGGTTCGATAACCAGTTTCTCCTCATCAAGCAATTCCCGGATTTTTTTATTCTTTGGATCCGTTTCGGGAAACTGATTCTGAATTACGCCAAGATTATCGAATAAAGGCTGCATATAAGGGCTAAGTTTCGAGTTGATATCTCCTGGAAGAAAGCCGATATCTTTGTTACTCAAAGGCACTATCGGTCGTGCCATAAATACCTGACGATAATGTCGTCTTTTTTCAAGTGCAGCAGCAAGAGCCAGAAGGGTTTTACCTGTGCCTGCTCTTCCGGAAACTGTTACTAATCTTATATTATCATCCATCAAAGCATCAAGGGCAAAAATCTGCTCCGCATTTCTCGGTGTAATCCCATAAGCCGCAACTTTCTCTATATGGTCAATAGTTTCATTAAAAGGATTATACCTTGCCAGGGCAGACATTTTCCCGTTTTTCAGTATCATATATTCATTGGATATAAAGGTATTCTCATCAGAAAAAGCAGCCGCTTCTATCTGCCCTGGTTGTGAATACATTTGTGATATCATCTCCTGAGTAACATCTTCCCGAATACTGTATCCCTGATACTGAAGCGAGATATCCTTTACATGGTCGGTTGTATAGTCTTCGGCCATTATTCCGACCGATTTGGCTTTCATCCGGAGATTCACATCTTTACTGACTAAAATTATGTTTCTCGAAGGGGGCTCTTTGTAGAGTTTATATGCAATATTTAAAATCTGATGATCAGGGCTGGAACTGCTGAAGTTTAATGCAAGATCCGAATGAAAACTGCTGCCCAGTTTTACACTGATTTTTCCATGCTTCTCTCCTATCGGGATTCCGCCGTTAAACAGACGATCCTCACTTAATCCATCAAGTGCCCTAAGAACTTCACGGGCATGATAATTAAGAGTACCGTTACCTTTTTTAAATTGATCAAGTTCCTCAAGAACCGTAATTGGTATCACTATATCGTGCTCATCAAACTGGTAAATACAGGAACTGTCATGGAGAAAAACGTTTGTATCAAGAACAAATACTTTTTTCTCAGATAATGGATTCAATTCTATCTCCTTATCTTCATTTCACTTATTGGTCTGGATTTCAATTTCATATTATGCATCGGCCGAAGCAGATATTAAAGTGAAATCCGGATAAAATAATTTTTAATTCGCTATATCTATTACCAATGTTCGTTTTTCTCAATAGCTTATTTGTGATGACACTTTTATGAACGGGATGCTCTTTCGCTTTTTTTCCAGAAACGTATTTCAATACAAAAAACGACCCGGGAATATTGTATTTTTATTCCTGCCCATAATAGTAAGGACATGTATGCATAAATAAATACATCATAAGACACACTTGCTATCAATCAAACTAACCTGATTTACTGTTTTTCTATGTTGGTATTTTAATTATGATAGAATGGCACAGTCATTGCATATACAGGGCAAAAAAGTAAATGTGCGTGAAAACTTTCTACAGAATCGCAAGAGACAACATGAAAAAGATTATAATTATTTTACTGTTTGCGTTGGCAATCAATGCTGATAATCCTGATATCTCTTTAGGGATAAACTTCATGCTGGGTGCCCGATACGACAACTTGAGGATGTGTGTTGCTTCTCCAGCCGGAGCCAAAGGTGGACCTGTTGCAGACATAATGTTTAATACCAGAATACGTCTGGACGAAAAAAACAGTGTCGGGTTTAAACTTCCGGTAATGCGACCGATTCTTTTTGCTGTAGCTTTTAAAATGGTTCAGTTTGAACCCGAGTTTATCTATGAACACAAGTTTACTCTAAAAGATGACCTCAATTTTGTCCTTGGACCTGGCCTTGGTATCAGCTTACATTATGGCCCGGATTATAAAACAGAACGTAATTCTGAAAACCCGGCCAAATTCTTTGCCGCAGGACCGTTTATAAGCAATCTTTTTGCAGTCAATTACCGAAATAACTCCAAAGATCGTCTTCTTGGTTTGAGAACATTTTACGCTCCTCTTTTCTCAGAAAACAAAACAGGTACCGTTCTGGGAGCAGCTCTTGAATGGCATATAGATATGTATGATAAATTATCTAAAAAAGAACCGGATTGAAATCCACAGCATCTCTTTCCTTTGCTTCTGTTTAACTTGCCTGTGCAGTACGCATGAGTTTTAAAGGGAAAAAATCCAAATTTTCCCCTTTAAAATTTCAGTACCCAATTCTTAACCGAAATCTTATAAAACTCCCTCATTTTGGAAAACTCCTGCCCTGGTTAAATCTTTATTTGGCAAATTGGATTATTGGTAATAACAGACCATTTGTTTCCAACTTAAAGATCTTTTCAGTAACAATTATTGTTAACTGGTAATTGTTTTCTTTAATAAACCCAAAAGATAATACGAGTACAACATTTGCTGTTGGTTGTATTAAGATCCAGATAACAACCAATAAACGGAGGTGAACTCTTAACTGTTGTTTGCCCGAAAAAACAGCATCCGAAAATGTATAATGATCATCAAAATAATTATCAACAAGCCGTTTAGAGGTATAATTGACGGCTGGTCAACAAGATATATCGGGCTGATAAAAATTCTGGAAAAAGAGAATGCGCTGTTCATTTTCGCTCCCGGCAATACGGATTTATTAAGAATACAATTT
>DATGNN010000042.1:0-17501 GCA_035306725.1 Chitinispirillaceae bacterium
AATCTGTAATACGCCAGTCGGATGGTTTTTCCCGATATGGATGAGGTGTAACTGTGTATCGTGGATTGGTTTGCCGTATGCAATAATCACCATACCCTGACAGATATTGATTTGTTATTGAATATGTAGTGTAGGATTTGAGTGTATCACCGTTGCTGTTGTTTGGAAAAATAGTCGGGTTATTGCTGAAAATGCAGTTTTTAATTGAGAGATTGCTGTTGTTCGAAATTTGGCCCGGCATATCGAAAACGATGTTATTGTTATCAAACGTACAGTTCGTTATGGAAAAGTCTGTTTTCGAGTAATTCTCATCCCAGAATTCCACATGGATAAGCCCTTTGTTCAAATTGTTATTCACAAATAGACAGTTTTCAATTCTTATTTCACTACTACGCTTGTCTTTAAAAACTATAAAATATTCATCTGTACAATCTTTAATAACACAGTTGGTAAAACTATAAATTCTTTTTTGAGATTGTCCCTGAGCCTCAAATCTTGAAGATGAAGTTATGGTTACCCTTTCAAAATGTATATCTTTTGCTACAAATAAACTGTAATATCCTGAAGCGGTATGGTTAATAACAGGGAAGCTGTCCGGATCGTATTTTTCGCTTTTGAAGGTAATGGATGGCATATCTCCAATTACTGAACTTACAGATCGGGACATAACAAATGTATCCAGCTCATTACCGGCAAGTATGACTGTATCTACTCGTAAACCTTGATTGCCAATAGCATATAAAACATTGTTAAGAGTTGTATCATTTCCGTTTGCATCAGGATAAACTCTTACTGTAACAGTGCTTTGGGCCAGAACTTGCGCAGAGAAAAGGAAAAAGGACAGGAGAATCCAACTGATATATTTAATATTTGCCGTTATTCGCATATACCCTTCCGGACTACATCTTTAAACCAGTAAAATGTATGTACACAATTGATCTAAAGGTTGTAAACTTATACTGCAGTTTTTAGATACTGCTTTGATTACAAAAACATTGATTTCTAAAGAATTTAATCAGTATAATATAAAAGTTGCCTTAATTTTTACCACTAGTATTTAAATACCTGATAATGCTCCAGTCCAAACTAAGTTTTCAGTAAACAAACGCATGCACTTTTTCAAAGTACTCCAGGTTTAACAGTCGGAGCATTAAAGACCTGGTTTAGTTATTCATGGCAGTAAAAAGATTTTAGGAGGAACAGTTCTGAAATTACTTTCAACACATCTGTCATACATATAGTGTTTAAAAACTGTATAAGGGTTTAAAAACTGTATAAGGGTTTAAACAATGTTATCTGAAGAATTGGTGATCATTGATTTCTGAATTTATTGTTTAAACAAATTAAAGAGATGGTTTGATTACACCAGCCGCAAAATCCCGACAATAAACAATATTGATTAATTGTTTTTTCCATCTGAGTATTAACACAATAAAAGAATTTGGATTACAACAGGCCGTACTGAAACTATTAACAGGTCTGGCATGTTTGAATGGACAATTACAGGTTGCAGCAATGACAGGAAATTGAAGAGTTGCCCTGGTACTTAATACAGACCACATCCATGCAAATATCATGAATAGCAAGTATTTGTTCTTAGAAAATCTTAACTGAAAAATCTGCACAATTTCAATTCTTTGAAATACATTTTTGTCGTTTAACTTTATTATTTTCCTGAATATGTGAAAATTTATCTGGTTTCAGATATAACTGTTTCATCTTTTTTACCAGATCATAAAAGAAATCAATTCCTCCTTTTTCTACTATTTCGTATTTGCCTCTGTCGTAGACAGATCCGGGATCTCCGGTTATGATAATTGAAGGAATGTTTTTATAAATCGCAGAAACTGATTCCAGCAGTTCTACGCCAGTCATTTCCGGCATTCTGTAGTCGGTAATAATTACAGATGGTTTTAAACCCTGTTCGATTTGGTGAAGAGCTGCAAGCGGAGATTCAAAGACAACTATATTTTTGAATCCGGCCTTTTCCAGAAAACATTTCATCAACTCTAATGTTATTTCCAGGTCTTCTATCAATATAATCGAACCCTTCATCTGTACCTCCTTTAATAAAACAGGGTGTATTTCTTCAGTTTTTAGAAAACTGTTTTCAGGTTATTGAAAAATTTACCTGCCCGAAAAACACTGCTTTTACAGATTTTATTGGGCAGGGGAGCGGGAGATGCGATTATACACTCCCTGGGATTTACATACCAGCCAATAGTAACAGGCTAGTTCAAGCTTTTCAAATCGTTTATCAGAAAATGAATAGTTTTGATTGTTGCACAACTGTGTGTAAGTCACATCTTTGATCCGGCAAGAAAAGAAAGTTGATTTCTTTTCAAGTAGAGCATAAATTATTATTAATCATCACAAGAACCAAGTCCATAAGGCTGGTCTGGTGTTTCCTTGTTATAAGTTTCGCGTGCCGCGTCTGCTGCACTTCTGTATTCACGATCCGGTATTGTTTTTATGGCATTAATCATACTGTCGGAAGCATGGTGAATGTTTGCGTAATTAACCATCTCATCCTTTTGGACAGGAAAATTTAATCCTTTAAGAAACTGTTCGACATCAATTGGATTTACATTGTCTGACATACTCCTATCTCCTTGAATAAATTGGATAAATCGTATCATTAATTCATGTATCAATTTAAGTGCCAAAACTTGTAAATGGGGGAGAGAATGAAAGAAGCAATGCTTTATGAAAAGCTGGATAACTTCGCTGTTCATTGTTACTTATGTGCTCATCAGTGCGTTATAAAAAATAAACATCTCGGATTTTGCAGGGTTCGCAAGAATATTGACGGAAAGCTTTTTACACTTAATTATGGAAAACTGATAGCTGAAAATGTTGATCCTGTGGAGAAAAAACCACTGTATCATTTTTTCCCAGGAACAAAATCGTATTCTGTTGCTTCAGCCGGTTGTAATTTCAGGTGTGGATTTTGTCAGAACTGGCAGATTTCTCAGGTGTCAGATACCGGTCAATTCGGTAACTGGCGTAAGGATGTAACTTCATATCAGATTGTAGAACAAGCAGTTAGAAGCGGTGCTAAAAGTATTGCTTTTACCTATACAGAACCAACCATCTTTTTTGAATATGCTTACGAAACTGCAAAAATTGCCAAAGAACAAGGTTTGTATACAATTTTTGTAACAAACGGCTATATGAGCACGAAGGCGTTAGATCTGATTAATCCTTTTTTAGATGCATGTAATGTTGATTTAAAGAGTTTTTCTGAAGAGTTTTATAGAAAAATCTGTTCTGCACATTTAAAACCGGTAATGGATAATATTAAGCGTTTAATCGAAAATGATATCTGGGTTGAAATTACTACACTGCTTATTCCTGGTAAAAATGATTCAGTGGATGAAATCGAACAGATAGTGAAATTTATAAGCAGTATTGATAAGGATATTCCATGGCATGTTTCCCGTTTTTTTCCAAACTATGAGTTTTCAGATTTTAACATTACTCCTGAACCTGTTATCAAAAATGCACTTGATATAGCATCAAGATACGGACTTAGATATGTTTATCCCGGAAATATCAGATCAGACAGAATTGATACTTTTTGTTATAACTGCGGTAAAAAAATAATTAAACGTTCTGATGGATACATGATTGGAAAAATTGATCTGAAAGATGGCAAATGTCCGAAATGTTTAAAAGAGATAAGGGGTATATGGTAAAACAAAAAGGATTAAAAAAGAGAAAAAGGGAAGTATATAAAGATTTGAGCCCAACGTTACATAATATATATTATGCGACATTCAATTTGGCGAAACTGCACAGTATAGACGTTTTTTGCAACATTCCCCATAGAATAAACCCTCTTGTTAAAGTTCTTGGAAATTATGGCCGTTACAAATAAATACTTGCTGTATCTTAACAGAATACAGTTTTTTCTACTTAAAATCCCAAATATTATTTCAATTTATTATATTTATAGGATAATAACGGATCGTTTGTCATAAAAACGGTTAACCAAAGGGCGTTTCATGAAATTATCCAGACCAATATTCAGTTCGTGGAGTTTAGGCACTCTCCTGTTTATCCTTTTTGCTTGTTTTTCCAGTTCAGGGCAAAATATACCTGATACAATCTGGATTCCGGTTACTTTTTACGATTTCCATTCCGATGGATCAAATCCGGAATTTGAAACACCTCACACAAGTGGTGTATATGAAGGAATGGTTGATTCTCTTCTTGATGAAGATAATAAACCTCAATTGGGACCAGTACCTTATTTAAACCATTATATTGAATATTGGTATCGGCCGTGGAATAGTGAAAAAGGCGGACAGGGAGATTCCACAGTTCCTTCATACAGATGCAGGTCAGGATGCAGCAACCAATACCGATCAGATATGGTTTTTGACAGTATTGCTGATGTGCCACACGATACTGCCTTCAAGAATATAGTTTTTAAGGATTCTCTTCCTTTTGTGTATAATCAAAATGAAAACTATTATGAATATTTTAATGTTGATTTTTTTCCTCTGGATAATATTGGTTTTGGGAATGAAATGCCAAATCGGAGATGGAACAGAGAATTAGATCATAACTTTTCATTCACCATGGAACTTCATCATTCATTTACCAAATTGGATGGTATGCATTTTAATTTCAGGGGTGATGATGATGTATGGGTATTTTTAGATGGCAGGCTTGCACTGGAATTAGGTGGTATTCATAATTGGGAAGTCGGTTCTATTGATCTGGATTCGCTTGATTATCTTGAAAACGGAAAACAGTATCAGCTCTCTTTTTTCTTTGCAGAAAGACATACTGAAGAATCACATATACATATAACTACAAACATTCTAAATCCACAACCCACCAAAATCGAATTGAACGCAGAACCAAACGATACTGTTGCTGTATTTGAGACAGTTAATCTCAGCGGTAAAGTAATTGATGACACTGGAGGTGTTGTTGACAGCCTGTCTAAATTTATAGAGTGGCGTTTTATTGAGAGTGCGGGTAATCCGGCTTCAGCTCTTAAAAATAATGGTGATGGTTCAGCAATACTCGTACCAGAAATACCTGAAACACTGGTTGTTATTGAAGGATTCATTCCTCTTGATGATGGAGATACTCTTTTTGATACGTTGGAAATATGGGTTACAAAAGGTAATGCGCATAAAGTATGGATTGAGGCTCGCCCTCCGGATACAACTTCAGAACATGTTCTTAGAAATCCTCAACCTGTTGATCTTATCACCATCACCGATAATATGACAAGTACTGAAGCGTACGCTGTTGTACGTGATATTACAGGTTATTATGTAAGAATGGCTGATCCTGCTTCTACAGAATGGACATCTGTAGATTCCTCTGTAGTAGTTCCAAAAGGAGAAGAAGGAAGAAAGTACCATGGAATTATTGACCGTATAATTCTGGAATCTGAAGATTCCACAGAGGTTATTGCGCTTGAACCAGATTTGATTTCTGATTCGGTTATAGTAAAAGTTGTTCCCTATCACATAATACAATTAATACTGGTTAATCATGGAACTTATAACATAGTAGATTCTATTGTTATGTATACCGACAGTTCGGCTACTTACGATGTGTATGGTGTTCCATCTACTGTTGATCCTGATGAACATGATAAACCGGAAAACTGGGTACGTACAAACGTCACATGGATTATCAATTCTGATTCCACGGAACTTAAATTTACAGATCCTCTCCCCGATTACGCTTCTTACTGGACATGTTCTCCGGATACACCAGGAACAGGAACATTGGTTCTTACCAATCCGGATGATGAGCGTACTCCTCAGTTGGATGTGCCTGTAAAATTTAAAAGATCTCCACCAAGTTCTGTCGAAATACGATTAATTTCAACAGAATCAGAACTGATAGCAGGAAAAACCTTACGTGCTGAGGTTATAATCAAAAATTTTGATGGACGGGTTCCCGGGCTCTATTGCTTTGGTGATCAAGGCGATGATCCGTCCAAAGTTATTTACTATGACACAATGCCTACTGGTGCAAAACGCCCGGAGCCAACCATAACTGTTGATGGAGTTGAAACAAACCTTAACACAAGCTCATCAAAAATAATAAACCATAACCAGTGTTTTTCCCATGGAATTGATACTATTGAGTTTGTACTTTATTATGCACCATTAGAATGGAGAGACAGTTTACATCAGATTACCGTCATATTAAATGAAGAGCTATCAGCCAAAACCATACCCTTCCGTTTACGGGCAGATGCCATTACTGACATTGAAATAACAGATAATAAGCGCAATCCAATTGATTCCATTCACCTTATCTCAAGCCAGGAACAGTCTATTACTGTCTATGCTACCGGTTATGACAAATTTGGCAATGAAACCTTTCCTGTCAGCAGTGACTGGTCTTCAGACGGACTGGAACCTCAAGTATCTCATTTCGGTCCTCATGCGTTTATAGATTCAAAAGATATTACAATTGATCAAAACGGAAACATATGTGCATCATTGGATTCAATCAGTGATTGTGTACCGGTGTTTATAAAAGGCCCTGGTGCTAATGTGGTAGAAGCCATAACCCGTGATGCCAATGGTAATGGTTATCTTGATCGTATAGACCTGATTTTTGATAAACCGGTTGACCTTGCAGATCTGGAACAATCCGGATTTGAAATTGTCAGGGAGAATAATATGTGGCAGATTGAATCAATCGTTCCCCTTAAAGGTGATAAAACAGGTTATTCTCTAATCTTTTCAGAGATTAAAAACAATATCCCTCAGACTTCATGGAATCTTTTCCTGTCCATATCCGGGTTTGGTGATGTTAATGAAGTATATAAAATGCCTACTAAAGATGGGGCACCTCCTGTAGTATGGGAAGTCAAGAAGATTACAAAATCTTCAAAGCATATAGAGGATACCGTTAAAATAAAATTAACCGAACCGATTCTGGGTGGCGAGGGTGCTCAATTCAGCCTTTTTTCTGTTCCAGATTCTGTATTTAATGTTTATGTCAGGGAAAGTGACGGGAGTTTTACCGCTGTACCTCTTTTTAATGGTATTCCTAATTTCAAATCTATTAGTAACAAGCGAGATCAACTGGTATTGGTAATGACAAATGGTGAAGATCTTACAGGAAGCCACTGGGTCAATATCAAGTACGAAAATATGCCGTTAAGGGATTCGGATGGCAATTTCCCGGATCACATGAATCAGAAAGTAAATGTAAAGGTCGAAGGAAGTGGTATAACGGTTGATCCTGTACCCAATCCAATGTCTCCGGGTTATTATTTTTATAACTCTTCAGAGATTCAGTTATGGCATAATCCTAACGCCAGTAATTGGGCAAAAACTGTTGGAACAGACTTGATATTAAAGCTTGTTGCTCCAGGTCCGGGTGATTCTGTTTCAGCTTATCTTAAAATCTATGATGTTGTAGGTAATTTGGTTAATTATCAGAACACAAATGATTTGATGAAAGATTTTCCCACAAATGTCACTGACTCTACTACTATAGTGGAAATTGAAATCTATTGGAATGGTGCTGCTAAAAATGGAATGCTTGCTTCACCGGGGGTATACAAATATGTATTTTTCGTTGAATATCGTGGGAAAAATCCCAGAAAACTGGATCCAATTATCGGATTTATAGGAGTAAGCAAAAATAACCGTAATAAGTAAGGTTACACAAAAACAGGGCTGGTTTCCGACAATACAAAAAATATAGCGATTGTCAGGAGCCAGCCTGTTATAAAACAGTTGTAACAAACATGCAGTATTCTCACGCCCCGTTCATACCTGTCGTAATGTTAAATTACTACTGTTAAACTTCTTCGAATATCCATTAATGTTAAACGTAATTTAAACTGTGTATATATCATAATTTATGGATAGTTCATTGAGAATGATTGCCTGCAAAAAAGCATATTGTTACTATGATTATTTTCAGGTTTCCTGATATCTCAAAAAGCAGATTTGTAATTTTGCTGCATTCGATTTATTTTATGTTAAAACGAACATACCAGTAATTTTTTTGTATAATCAGAGATATTTTAAAGAGTTCGGTTTCTTTTGAAGCTGAACTTGATTCTGATATAACTCGACAATCTATTTGCTTAATAAGGATTATTAATTCATTAACCGATTATTTAATGTTTCAGTATGAAAAAAAATGTCCCTGTCACCTTTCACCATCAGTATAAATCTCTGTCTTTTCCCCAGAGGCGTCTTGAAATCACTGGCTTGAAAATACTGCAGTCAGAAAAGGTTCTATTAAGCCGCAATATCAATGTTATAATGTGTTCAGATTATTTTATCCGGAAATTAAATAACAGATTTCGGGGAATTAATCGAGTTACGGATGTACTTTCTTTTCCGTTCAATGATGTAGATTTTCTTGGCGAAATTTATATATCATTACAAAGGGCTAAAGTTCAGGCAGTGCGATTCGGATTTTTATTTGATGATGAAATAGAGCGTTTATTTGTCCACGGAATGCTCCATCTTCTTGAGTATGATCATATGACCGATTCAGAGCGTATTCAAATGGAGAATAAAGAACGTGAATATATATCAACAGCAAATCCTTATTATTCAGATTGAATTTGAAATTACAAATAAACATTTTCCGGGTATTCATAGAAGAAATTAATTTGATTTTTATAATGGATCTTCATGATCTGAATGTGAACTAATTTAATACTTAACTTTTCAAAGGAGGCTCTTTTTGGAGAGTGGCCCTTCGGCGTCATTTTTGTTTTCTGGACTTGTTATTGCATATTTGCTTTCTTCACTATTTTCAGTAATCAAGATTATCTTCAATTCTTTCGATAAAGCATTAATACCGGCTGATGACGAACATTTGAGGTATTATGCCTCCAAGGTCGAGGAATTGATGAAAAATCAACCACTTCTTAACAGCACAGTTTCGTTTGGCAAGACTTTGGCAAACATTACGTTTTCAGTTTTTGCCTATCTGTTATGGCAAAGAATTATTCCCTATTTTCCTTTATATCAAACGATTGTGATATCTCTTGGTTTTAGTCTTATCATACTTACACTTTTTGCCTATGAAATACCAAGAGCATTTTCATTAAGGTTTTATCGTACATATTTTCCTGTAGCTTATACTGGCTACAAGATGTTTGGCTGGCTTGTTTTGCCTTTTTCTTCCCTGTTTCTCGCTATTAATAAATGGATTCTTAAAGTTTTGAAATATGATGAAAAATACGCATTCCTTACGGAAGAAGAAAAGGCACGCATGAATCACCGCAATGATACAGAAGCTCTTGATGAAGAAGAGAAGGAGATGATTCGAAGCATTTTTGATCTTGGTGAAACCACTGTTGATGAAATAATGGTACCAAGAATTGATATAAAAGCTTTGGATATTAATTCTGACATTAATACAGTGCTAAAAATAGTTCGTGAGGAGGGGCATTCAAGGGTTCCGGTTTATAACGAAACTATTGATTCGATAACGGGTATATTATATGCAAAGGATATACTCAGCTGGCTCTCAGAAAATGAACATGGTAAATGGAATCTTAAGAATCTTTTAAAAAAGCCGCACTATGTTCCTGTTGGTAAAAAAGTTAACGATTTAATGAAAGAATTTAAAATGAAACATATTCATCTCGCAATAGTTGTTGATGAATATGGGGGCACTGCCGGACTTGTTACTATGGAAGATATTCTTGAAGAAATTGTTGGGGATATTCAGGATGAATACGATGAAGAAGAGAAAGAGGTCATCAAAATTGCAGATAATACCTACCTTATCGATCCACATATTGATCTTCATGACCTGAATGAAGAGCTGAATATTAATCTTGAAACTGAAGAGGTCGATTATAATACACTGGGTGGACTGATTTATCATGAATATGGTGATATTCCTCAGGAAAATACTGAATTTGATCATGACGGACTTCATATCACAGTCCTGAAAATGAATAATCAGAGAATTGAAAAGGTAAAAGTAGAAATATTACAACACCCTGCAAATTCAATACAGGTCTGATGTGAGATTACAATAATGTTTTTCTAAAGTGATTGGTTTTGTGTTACTTTGTGCAGAAAGCAAATTCTATAACTGTTTGAATTGTAAATAATTATAAGATGTCGATGCTAATTGCGCCAGTTTCAGTGTGCTGAACTTAAGTTTCGTAAAAACATGTAGTTTTTTACAAAGCAGTTCCCTCTCCCCTGTTGTAATTACTATTCCTTTCACATTGCCATAAATGAATGAAAAAACTATTTTTTGTGATTTAACTTATCGAATATTATTGATTTACTAATCAGGAGGATAAGGTGAATATTGTTGTTTGTATAAAACAGGTACCTGGAACAACTCAGGTAAAAATAAATCCTGAAACTGGCACACTCATCCGTGATGGTGTTGAAGCTGTGGTGAATCCCTTTGATGAATATGCTGTGGAAGAAGCTATTCGCATTAAAGAGAAGGTTGGCGGGATCGTGAAAGTTGTTACCATGGGACCCCCTCAGGCAGAAAATGCTTTACGTTCCTGTATTGCAATGGGGGCCGATGAGGGATACCTTATAACTGACCGTGCTTTTGCAGGTTCTGATACATGGGCAACATCATACACTCTTTCAAAAGGGATTCAGAAACTAGGAGAAGTTGATTTAATTATTTGCGGAAAACAGGCTATTGATGGGGACACAGCGCAGGTCGGACCTGGAATAGCAACTATGCTTGATCTTCCCTTTGTTGCCTGGGTACGTAAAATTGAGAGTGTTTCAAATTCTTCGATTAAAGTGGAACGCATGATGGAAGATGGATATGATGTAATTGAAATGAAACTCCCGGGACTTATAACAGTTGTTAAAGAAATAAACACTCCACGGATGGCTTCATTAAAAGGTAAAATGCGAGCTAAAAAAGCACAGCTCACAGTTCTCGATGCATCAAAAATTTCTGTAGAAAAAGACAAACTTGGTTTAAACGGAAGTCCGACACAGGTTATGCGTTCATTTGTACCTGAAAAAAAATCGGGTGGTGAAAAAATCAGCGGAGAAATTCCTGAACTTGTAAAAAAATTACACTCAACAATATTTGACCTGGGTGTCGTTAAATAGGAGGGTTTTAAGTGAGTATAAAAGTCGATATTGAAAAATGTATTGGTTGCAGTTTGTGTGTAAGGGCTTGTGCGCAGAGTGCAATTCAGATAATTGATAAAAAGGCTGTAATTGATCTGGAAAAGTGTAATTTGTGTGCTGCATGTGTTGAAGCTTGCAGAAAGTATTCTGCTATTTCAATTAAAAAAGAAAATGTGGCTGATGGTGTCGATATCAGCCTGTATAAAAATGTGGCAGTATTTATAGAACAGCGCGAAAATGTCATTGCAGGTGTTTCTTACGAAATGCTGGGTGAAGGGAGAAAACTTGCCGATCAGCTTGGTGAAAAGCTCGTAGCTGTACTTATTGGCAACGACATGCATAATGAAGCTGAAAAATTAATAAAATATGGTGCAGATAAAGTTTGTTATTATAACGGAGAATCACTTGCTTCTTTTCTTGATGATACATACTCAAAAGTGATTACTGATTTCATAAAAGATGAAAAACCATCAATTTTTCTTGCTGGTGCTACTGCAACAGGGCGTTCATTTATTCCAAAAGTCGCTGCACAAAACCGTTGTGGTTTAACAGCAGATTGCACAAGACTTGATATTGATCTCCAAAAGCGGCTTTTACTGGGAACTCGTCCGGCTTTTGGCGGAAACTTGATGGCTACCATTATTTGCCCAAATCATCGTCCACAGATGGCAACAGTACGTCATAAAGTTATGAAACCTGCCAGCAAGAATGAAGGGCATACCGGCGAAATAGTAGTTCACAATATCGGTGCTGATTATGTCAAAGAACGTTCCAGAATTCTTGATATCATAAAAGAGGTGGAATCTACTATTAATATAACTGAAGCTGATGTAATAGTTTCGGGTGGCAGGGGTATGCAGAATGCCGATAACCTGGAGCTTGTCCGGGAACTTGCTGAAGCTTTGGGTGGTGCTGTAGGAGCAAGTCGTGCTGTAGTTGATGCAGGATGGATCCCCTATTCCCATCAGGTTGGTCAAACAGGTAAAACCGTTTGTCCGAAACTTTACATTGCATGTGGAATAAGTGGATCTGTGCAACATATGGCTGGAATGCAATCTTCCGATTTTATTATTGCAATTAATAAAGATCCTGATGCACCAATTTTTCAGATCGCAAATCTTGGAATTGTTGGAGATGCTCTACAGGTATTACCAGAACTTACAAAATCTTTTAAAGAAAAAATTACTGTATAATTTCATCAACTGCAGCAGCAATTGAATATTTCTGTTGCAGTTTCTTTTTTTTATTTCAATGGAGCCACAATGAAACTTTCATTAGGATTACCCAAAGGAAGTCTGGAAAATCCTACAATCGAACTATTTAAAAAAGCCGGTTTTCATATCAGAAAAAGTGAACGGTCTTATTATCCATCCTGTGATGATTCTGAACTGGATCTTATACTTATGCGTCCACAGGAGATTCCACGCTATGTTGAGCAGGGTATTCTTGATGCAGGAATTACCGGACAGGATTGGACTGAGGAAAATATGGCGGATGTAATTGAAGTAACAGAATTACATTACAGTAAAGCAACACGTCAAAAATGCCGTTGGGTTCTGGCAGTTCCTGAAGATTCTAATTTTAAAAATGCCCAGGATTTAAATGGAAAAAGAATCGCAACAGAACTCGTGGCAACTACAACACGCTTTTTTCAAAAAAAGAATATACCTGTTAATGTGGAATTTTCGTGGGGAGCAACTGAAGTCAAACCGCCGCGGCTTGTCGATGCTATTGTTGATATAACTGAGACCGGTTCCTCATTGCGTGCAAACCGGCTTCGTATTATTGATACAATAATGGAAACATGTACAGTTATAATTGCTAATAAAAAAGCATGGAAAGATGAGAATAAAAAAAGAAAACTGAGCAACCTGAAACTTCTTCTTCAAGGTACTCTTGATGCTGAAGAGTATGTAGGATTAAAATGCAATGTCAAGGAATCTGATATTGAGAACATCATTAACGTGCTTCCGTCATTACATAATCCTACGATTTCACACCTGTATGATAAAGAATGGTTAGCTGTTGAAACAATACTTCCGTTTAATCAGGTAAAACATGTGATACCCCGGTTGAAGCACAATGGTGCATCTGGTATTGTTGAATACCCTGTCAGCAAAATCATTCCATAAAAAACAGAGACGTACAAAAGTACGTCTCTTATGATATTTCGATTCATTACCAGCATTTTTGTGTATGTTTGTACTTTTTATCTATCTTCAATACCCACGCTTCAATTTCCGGTTTAAGATTACATAACTTGTTACCTATTATATCTACATATTCAAGTTTAAGTTTTGTAAGACTTGAAGGCAGGTTTTCAAGTCGATTGTCTTTTAAATACAGTTCATTAAGTGATTTCAGGTTACCAATTGTTTCCGGTAATGACGTTAACTTGTTTCCCCATAGTCTCAGGTATACCAGGTTTTTAAGATTACCTGTTTCCGGTGGGAGATTTTCTATCTGATTGTGTCTGAGATCAAGATCAACCAGACTGGTACATTTACCGATTTCCGGTGAAATTGAATTAATTCTGTTACTTGTAGCAACTAATTTTTGTAAAGATTCTAACTTTCCGATTGCTGCGGGTATTTCGGTGATAACATTCTCTTTACATAAGATTGTCTTGAGAGATGTAAGCTGTCCAATTTCAGGTGGAATAAGACTTATTCCATCTTTACTGAAATCTCTGTTTGACAGATCAAGGTAAACCACTCTCCCCTCTTCCATTTTTGCGATATCCTTTACAGAAACATCATTCATACCGATATTTTCTATAATAGTGCGAACAATCGCTTTTTCATCAACCTGTGGTTGAATCGGTGCCTCCTGTTTAACTTCTTCAATCTCTTTATCCTGCTCTGAATTTACTGTCTGAGCGGTTTGGGCATACAACAATGTTAAAGTTAACAACACTGACAATAGTACTTTGTACATAACATCCCCCTTGAAACAGATAACACATAGATAGGTTCTGGTTTGAATCTAAATATCGGAATGTTAGAAATTCAAGTCAGAAAGGAAATAACTTTTATTTTCAGTATTCTGATTAATCCACTTTTGTTCAAAATATGATTTTTAGAACGGGTATACTTTACGTATTGGTACAATGCTGCTATATATTTTTTCTTCTGGAATTTTTAACTGCTTTAATAATTTCCTGTTCATTTTCTATTATTATTACAGTATTATCAGTATCTGTAAGATTCAAGATTTGTTTTTGTGACAAAATTATTTTCAAGATTTTATCATCAAATTTACGAATTAACCTGATTGCACTTTCAAGGTTATTTTTTTCATCCATGATTACAGCATCATAGTTTTTTCCTTTTGTTTTTATACTATCAACAAGTGTATATTGGACTGTATCACATCGTATCCCATGCATTTCTAATATGGAAGTCAGAGAGCCAGGCTGTCCACTTTCCAGTACCAGTACTCTGTATCGGAGAACATTAGAATATTCATCAAGTTTATACCTTGTGAGAAATCCTGTTTCAGAATAATGAATCTGGCCTTTACTGATTTTGAACAGGATATTAATACAGAGGAAAAGATGGGTTTTTTTAAGAGGTTTAGATAAATACGCCCAATACCCGGCATTTTTTAATATTTGTGAATCACCTCGTTGTGTACGGGCAGTTATACATATCAGTGGAATATTCACCAGATTTGAATACCTTCTGAATCTGGTGATTACATCAACATATTCCTGTATATCAGTATTATCCAGATCAACAATAACCAGATTGAAGGGTGTAATTGTATCTACTGCAGATTGCACTTGTTCGATTGCAGAATTTACATCCATTGCTTCAAAAACTTTGCCATTCCAATGTTGAATATATAAAGATAAAACCTTTCTGCTTACAGGGTTTTTGCCAAGAACAAGAACTCTCACTCCCGCTATGGTATTGTCGATATAATTAAAGCAGATATTTTTATCTGATTTTTCAAAGTTACTTCCGAATCTGAAAAAAAACCGGTTTTTATTTTCATTGATGCCAATAGCTGCATCTATTTTATCTGCAATCTTGTCTGCAATTTGTAAGTTTTTGTTCTCTTTTTTTAATTTATTAAATTTATCGATTTCCCATTTAGTTAAATCGTTTTCGTTTTTTTTAAATATATCAAAACAGCTATCTGATCCATTAACAAGATCAATGAAAGTTTCTGTGTTTTCAGTATTATTAGTATTTTTGTCGTTTGTATGCAGATATAAAATGATTTTTGTTGACTGCTTTACGTTAATGAGGAAATTGCAAATTTGCATAACAATTTGACGAACACCACCCGGATCTCCAAATACCTTGTCCGGCACATCTGGATGTACAATCTGCAAAATATTTATTTTTTTATCTGGTATAATGATTTTTATAAATTCGGCAGTATTTTCTAACATTGTTCTTATATCAAAATCCAGACAGTCAGGCTTAAACTCATCAGCTTCATTATCAGTTGCCAGAAAAACAGTTCCTGTAACTGACATAAGAGAACCTGCGGAGGCAATCAGAGTTTTGGCATAATTACGCTGATCCTCATTAAGGTCTGTATCAAGAAGAAGATCTGCCATACCCATTATTCCACTAAGTGGTGTATTGATTGCATAATGGATATCGGATAAAAATGAACTTTTTGATACTATTTCGGTATTAAAGCTTTCTTTTATAGATGAAAGGTGATTCTGTAAGCTTTTAATTTGCCGGCATCTCTCGTCCAGATCATTTTCTAATTGATTGGTGTAACATTTTTGCTGATTATTATGCTGCCATTTACGAACAAGGGCAACTACCATTTGTCGTATAGTTACTGTATCAAAAGGTTTTTTGATAAATAACAGATGATCAGTCTGACCAACTGTGGAAATTATTTCATCCCATGAATAATCGGAATATGCAGTACATAAAACAATCTCTACACCTGGATTGCTTTCCCAGATTGCCAAACTGGTTCTAATCCCATCGATACCCGGCGGCATTCGAACATCCATAAAAACCAGGGTATATGGATTACCTTCTTTTTCTGCCATATTGAACATATTTATGGCCTCTTCTCCCTGGAAGGCATCATCAATCTCATAAATAGTATCAGATTCCTGTTCCGATTCCCCAAAAAGATCTTTTTCAAGCATTTTGAGTTCATTCCCTTTTCTCCAGAAATCGGAAATTGATCCAAGTATATTTTTAAAATCCTCATGAATGGAAACATTGTCATCAACAATAAGTATACGCACACTATTTTTTTTCATTACCGAAATCCTTTCAGTAAATGAACATTTTAAGATTCGATTTCACTTGAATAATGACTCACGATAAACATTTTTTTATTATTGTATCCAGTTCCTTGATTGAATATGGTTTCTGAAGAAATGCAGATGCTCCCTCATTAAGCATCAGAGTTATTTCGTCATGATCCGAAAAACCAGATACAACCACTACCTTTAAAGAAGGTTTAATCTGTTTCATTTGTTTAAAAATATCATATCCTGACAGTTGAGGCATGATTACATCAAGAATAACCAGATCTATTTCCATGCAGCTGTTTCTGTAAATATCTATTGCTTCTTTTCCAGTATTACATCCTATTGTTGCATATCCCAGTTCATTACAGAATTTCTGTGTAATTTCCAGAACCAAAATTTCATCATCAACAACCATTATCTTATTTGTCTTTTTTTGTTCATTTAAGACCGGGCTTTCACACTTCGGTTCTTCGTTGGATGATTTGTGATTTATTACCGGGAAATAAAGATAAAAAGTTGTTCCTGATCCTGGTGTACTGTCACATTTAATAATTCCGTTATGTGTTTTTACAGCTCCATAAACACTTGCAAGCCCCATTCCGCTTCCATTTTTCTTTGTTGTAAAAAAAGGTTCATAAATATGAGACAATATATCATCATTCATTCCGATACCGTTATCTGAAATTCTGATAATTACGTAGTCTGTATTCATCCGGACACTTTTATCTATTACATAGTCGTTGTCAAATGTTGCGATTTCTGTTCTGAAAGACATTGTGCCATTCTGTTGTATGGCATCACGGGCATTTAAGGCTATGTTAAGAATGATATTCTGAAGCTGAACGGGATCACCCAGAACATATGGGTTGTTTTCACCTAATTCGGTGCATATGTTTATCCTTTTGTCCACAGAATGTTCAAGAAGGTTTGTTACATCTGCTATTATGCTGTGAATTGAAACAGGAACAGACTGGTATTTTCCTTTTCTGGAAAAAGCAAGCATTTTGGATACCAGATCCGAAGCTCGGTTCAAAGCCTTTTCTATCTGTTCAATCCCGGTGAGATCGAGATAATCATTAAAGGCATTTCTTTGTTTTATCATTTGAATATTGCCGCTGATGATTGTCAAAAGATTATTGAAATCGTGTGCAATACCGCCT